>CAZCJT010000027.1:0-14291 GCA_964498565.1 uncultured Acidimicrobiaceae bacterium | reverse complement strand
TGCCCTCGCCCACGGCGACGAGTCCGAGCGTGATCGCGATGTACAGCAGCATCTTGTCCCCCATCACAGGATCGGCGCCTCCGAGTGCGTCTCTAACGTCGTGGTCGTCGCGGTCGGCGGTCGTGCGGCCCGTGTGCCGATCGCCGACATGGCGTGCTCGGCCCCGTTGCCGACCACGAAGCCGCCGAGCATCATGGCCCCAGCCATCGCCAGCGAGTCGATCGCCGCGTCGGACAGGTGCCAGCGGATCGACAGGATGGCGAGGCCGAGCAGGTAGGTGAGCCCGGCGAGGAGGGCGTAGAGCTTGCGGCGGCCGGTCACGGCTGCACCAGGTGGTAGCCGTGGAGCGGGTCCCAGGTCATCACCTGGCGGCTGATGCGGGCAGGGCGCCAGGGCGGGCCGAGGGACAGGTGAATCCACGACGGGCGGCCCTGTGCCCAGCCTTCGAGGATCAACTGCCCGAAGTTGATCCGGCTGTGGGCGATGTCGCGCCACGCCGCCTCGAGGTCCATGCCGAGCGGGTGGAAGTCGAGCGCCTCGCCCTCCATGTGCTGGCTCGTCTTGCTTCCGCCGATCGCGTTGTTGAGCGCCCAGCACCTGAACCCCGAGTGGACGATGATCGGCACGCCCCACAGCGCCCGGACCTCCTCCATCATCTCGGCCGTCGCGGTGAGATGCTGGAGGTGCCCCTGCGCCGCCTCGCGGTTCTGCGCGAGGAGGCTCCGGTGGTTCGTGATCGTCAGCTCGTCGAACGTGAAGTGGGGGGTGAGGTTCACTGCGACCTCCTCGTGGCGCCGGCGCCGAACACGTCGCGGGTCAGGTGGAGGGTTGGCGGCATCGCGAATCTCCCTGCTGACTGCTACCGCTCCCGCGCCGCCACGTCCTCGCTTCGCCCGAGCACCAGCATCCGCACCTTGAGCGCGGACTGCTTCGCGTGCAAATTCCGGGTGACGCTGGTGAAGACGATCACAAGGTAGTTGTACAGCCCGCTGCGCGTCGGATCCCATGGAGCACGCCCAAGATTGCGAGTAACAATCCCGAGCAGGCACTCCTGGAAACCATCGTCGGGGTCCAGCCCGAGCGCCAACACCCGGCCCGAGAAGCGCGAGTAGTAGACGTGCCGAGCAAGGCCGTACTGGTCAGGGTCGGCGAGGTTTACGCCGCGCTGCGTCCGCGATTCCATGCGGGCAAAATGCCCCATTCGTGACAACCTGTCAATCGCCCGGATCAGTCGTCGAGCATGTCGAGGGCGCGGGCCAGCGGGTCAGCGTCGTCACCCGGCTTCTTCTTCTCGGAGAGAAGATAGGCCAGGTCCACCCCTGACATGCCCGACAGCGACCACAGCCCGCCCTCTTTCGTCCGGCGTGCAAACTGGTACGCCAGGATTTTGACCCGCTTGTCGGCGGGCAGTCCCGCGAGCCAGTCCGGATCGCCACCCCCGAACAGCAGCCCGATCTCTGTCGCGAGGAAGTCGGGCAGGCCATCCGGGGTCGTCATTCCCCCGCGAGTGTTTGCGCCTCTCCCAGCTCGGAGAGTTGCTTTCCGATGCGCTCGATGATGCTGTTCACGACGACCATCAGGTCGCCGATCGAGGCGCCCATCTCCTGCATCTCGTCGACCACGCGGTCGCCGTAGCTGCGCCAGTCCCCGCGCTCGAGATCGGTGATCGGCAGGCCTGCCGAAAGGTCGAACGCCTGGTGATACCAGCACGAGCCGATCGCGTAGCCGGCCACGTCGAGGAGGTCCACGAGCTTGTCGACGCCGTCCCCGGACTGGAAGCCGGAGAGGAGCTTGACGAGGCGCGCGGCCCGGCCGTAGCTCGGGAACCGAAAGTGACACTCGGCGAGCTCGCCCGCCACGGTGATCGACCAGTAGCGGTCACTCGTCGGGATTCCCCTGGGAGTCGGTAGGGGCTTCATGTGCGTCCTTGGGTGCCAGCTTTTTCTTCGTCGCCGGCTTCGGGGTGGGCTTGGGCCGGGCGTTGATCTTCGCTCGCGCCCAGTGGTAGAGGTTTGCCCCGGGGGGAGCGTCGAGTACAAGGGCTTCGACCTGGCGCGGGGTGACTTTCATCGCCCGGGCGATCTGCTCGATCGAGGCCTGCTGCTCGACGGACTGCCGCCGGGTCTGGCTCGCCGCGTGCAGCCCCTCCCGCGTGTGCGTGACCTTGCTCTCGGCCGAGTGCGCGAACATCCGGATCCGCCCGTCCGCACCCTGGACAGTGACCAGGACCGGGTGGAAGTCCTTGCCGTCGTAGAGGTACTTCCGACGCTGCAACAGGACCTTCGCGCGGGCCTTGACCTCCATGTCCTCGATCCCGCGGGTGCCCATGATGCCGGTGTTGTTCGGGGCGAGGCGGGACCGGGAGGGTTGACGCCAAGCCGGGTAGAGGTCGTCCAGCTCCTTCTCGATCTCGAGGATCTCGGCGGCGAACCGATCGGGCGGAACGGCCTTTTTGAGCAGGTGCCTGGACGGAAAGATCAGGCCCATGGGTGCGTCCTACGGGGCTCAGGCGAGAGTCGGCCGGGTGTCGGTGTGCGAGCGCCAGTTCACCGAGATCATGTCCGGATCGCCCTCGGCGAAGCTGTAGTCGAAGGAGCAGTCCGTGATCGTGATCGTGTGGTCCGCGCCGTCGCCGTGGTCCGTGCCCTCGATGGTCAGCCGCACGTCGCAGGCGAACACCTCGGCATTCGCGCCCAGGGTGGAGACGTACGTGGAATCGACGTTGCCGGACTCGTTGAGGAGGTCCATCAGCGTGTCGACCGCCGCGTCGGTGGCCTCACGGAAGTATGCGGAGAACGTCCCGGTGACTGGCTGGTCGTCGCCGAAGCGCACGGACGGGGTGAGCCGCCCGCGGTCGAGGAAGTCGTTGCGCGTGGTCTTGGCGACCGTGAACGCGAAGTCACCGGGCTCGTAGGCGACGGTGAGCACGTTGCCGCCCGCGAAGCCGCTGTTGTCGGCGATGGAGATGATCCCATCACGCTTCGTTTTCACTACCGTCGATTCTGCCATGGTAACCTACCTTATTGCTCGACAATCCTACGCGGACCGGCCCAGGAGGAGGATATCGTACGCGATGGTGTCGGCGCCCGGGTCCAGGGTGAGGATGTCCCCGGTCCCGGCGACGGGCACGCAGCCATCGATCGGGCTGAACCAGACGAAAACGCCGCTCGGACCGATCTCAGCCGCGTCGCCGGTCGTCTTCCAGAGGTCGACGACCGGGTTCGCGCCGCCGCCGATTGTGAGGATCTCGGTCGAGGTCGTCGACTTGTTCACGACGACGACCGCGCAGAGCGTCACGAAGCTGATCGCGTCGCCGGTCAGGACGGACGTGAGCCCGCCCAGCACGTCGATTGAAACGGGCGCCGCCGCCGCGCTGCCCGTGTCGGACCATACGCGATCGAACAGGCCCGCCGTTGCGCCCGGACCGTAGAACCCGAGTTTCTGGAGCAAATGGGTGAGCCGCGCCGTGCCGAGGTCGTTGGCCTCCTCCTCCTTCACGCTCAGCGTGAGGGCAAGGTCGGTCTTGGCGGTGCTGGCCATGCGATGCTCCGAGTCCGGGTCTGCCTACTGCTACCGGGTCGGGGTATAGTGAGGCGTCACCAGGAGGACGTCGTGATTCATCCCGCTTGTTCGCTCGCCCTTCTCGCTGCCTGCGCCGCTACCGGGGGCGAGCAGCCCCGGGATACCGGGGCCCCGCCTGATACCGGCCAGGACGAGGCCGCTCCCTCTGTGGTCGTCAGCCCTGTCGCGTGGGATGCGGGGGACGTCGCGATCGGCTGCGAGGTGACCCAGACCTTTGAGATCATCATGCCTGCCGGGGCTACAGTGCTCGACGTTGTCGTTGTCGACGAGCGGCTCGACAACCAATCGTTCTACCTGCTCGACGGATCGGGCTCACAGGTCGCCGTCCAGTTTTGCCCCCAGATGGCGGGCGACTTCGAGGACCGGCTGGCGGTGCAAGTGGATGTCGGCCAGGACGCGCCTGGCCAGGACGTCCGAGTGGATCTGGAGGCGCACGGGTACGCAGCCGATCCGGACGAGGTGGCGTGCGCGTGGCAGTACAGCGGCTCCATCCCCCCGTGCCCCGACTATTGAGCGTAGACGAGGGGCTCCAGCCAGACGAGCGCGACGACGATCCCACCAGCCGAGGCCGTGACGCTCTCGACCCAGGCCGCCTGCCCGGAGATCGAGAGCCCACCGTCGGTCAAGGCCACCACGTCCCCCGGGCGCAGCCAGTCGTGCTCTCTGCCGAGTTGGTAGCCGCACATGCGCCGCGGGAATGACCGGAACCGAGCCATCCAAGTCAGGACCTGTTCGGCCGAGCCCGTGTCGTAGAGATAGTTCGTGCGGATATCGGTCTGCCGCACGCCCCATATCGACTGACTCCGGCGGCACCAGTAGTTGCGGAGGACGTACTCGTCGCCCGCCTCCTCAGGGGTGGGCTCCCCGGTCAGGACCCGGTGCTGCGAGTAGACGCCGTTCGAGGCGTTGACGGCAAAGCGGAAAGTGAAGTGGTTCACGACGTCGTCGGTCGAGGTTTGGGCAAGGGGTGTCACCCGCTCGCAGTTCAGCCCCTCTTCGAGGACCAGGACGGCGTCGGCTGCCGTCGCGTCGAAGTCCCAGACCGTGACGTAGACTCCCCCTGGCCCGCTGACGGCGGACACCGGGAGAAGGGGGAGGATCTCCTTCGAGAGCCACTCCCACGGGGACACAGGCGCGTTGATGTAGCCGTCGATCTTGATCGACGAGAGCGAGCCAAGCCGGCTCGCTTCCCCTCTGTCCACGCGCAGGCTCGACTGGTCGAGGGCCCAGCGGATCACATGGTCCGCGCTCCTGAGAGGTCCCTCCCCGTAGGGGTCCTGCAGCCCACCCCCTTCGGTCGGGTCCCACGAACACCACAACTCGTCTCCCTCGGCCGGGATCAAGCTGATATTGTTCGGGATCACAAAGGTGAACATTTGCCCAAGTTTGTCCGGGAGCTTTGCGGTGGTGTCAGTGAACGTTTTCGTCGTGTCGGTCAGGTTGAATATCTTGACGTTCCCGGCCCGGTAGTTCACGTCGGCTACGCCGTAGGAGATCAGGAGGTAGTAGTCGGAAATCAGCCCGCCCCCGGCCTGGTCCCGCTCGACGAACAGGACGGGGGACGCGGGCGTGTCGTATTGGTAGGTGCCAGTCGAGATCGTTTCGATCGTCTGTCCAGGGGCTCCGATGACCAGGGGGTAGGTTGCCCCGACAATGTTGTTGTCGCTGATGATGGTGTTACCGGTGGCACCGACGCTCCGAGTTGGGAGCGTCTGTGTCCCTACGATGGCCGTCGTAGGTGGGATCAAATGCGAATCCTCCCCATCCCCCTCGGAGATCGCGAAGGCGAAGACCTCTCCCACTGCCCCAATCAGCGGCTCCGTGATCCGGCCCTGGACGAGCACCCGCCGATCCTCCCACGCCTGGCCGGGCCACCACTGCGACAGCTCGGCCGAGGCCGTGTAGAGGCTCGCACCCCGCGCCACTTCTCTGGCGATGTCCACCCCTGTCACGATCTCGACGGACACGGATCGAGGGGACGGATCCCCGGCAAACATCTCCATCGCGCGGGACACGTCGGCCGGGCTCATGCCCGACTCGAACCGCCTGTCCTGCGCCCCCGACACCCGGCTTGTCACCTCAACGGGCTCACCGTCGGTCAGCCGGATCACGCGGGAGCCGAGGGTCATCTCGAGAAGGAGCTGGCCGGGGGACGTCCGAAGCAGGGCTCGGTTCGGGCTGGGCATCAAACCTCCTCTTCGAGCCGGAACCCGGCAACTCGGACCACTTCGGACGCGTTCTCCTCGCCGAGCACCACTTCCCGCGTCACGCTCGACACGAGCCGCCCGAGGATGCACGCCTCTCGGCCAGCCTCTCGGACGACGAGGGGATCCCCTGAGGCTGCGATCTTGGGCAGGTAGACGACGGGTGTAGAGGCCCCGTCGACCCGCCGGAGCACACCTTCGAGGAGGTAGGCATCCCCACGGGCAGCCAGGGCCGTGGAGGCGGCTGAGACTGACACGTAGCCCGGGACAGGGTTGGTCTGCTGGACCTCGGTCGCGTCGTAGCCCTCTACCCACGACGCCTCGACGAGCCGCCGGGCCAGGCCGAGCCGCCGGGCCGAGCGCTGCCCGGACCGCCCTGTGTACAGGTCGTAGTTCGGGATCGTCTCGACGGTCCGGTTGCGGCTGTACTTGTGCCCGAACACGGCCACGGCCCCGATCGCCAGGGCCCCGATCTCGTAGTAGCCATCCACAGTGGTTCCGGCGGGGATCTCGATCGCGTAGCGGCTGTACTCCGTGAGGTCGTTTGCCACGAGGGCCACGGCTTCCCGGTACCAGATGTCCAGGGTCCCGGACACCGGCTCTGTGCCGTCCACCCCGTCGAGGGTGAGGATCGGGCGCTTGGTGTCCTGGTTCGTCCAGGACCCTTCGGTGTTGTGCAGCACCTTGCGGTACTTGATGTTTCCGGCCCCGCTGTCGAGTTTGACCGTGCAACCGGCCAACTCGTCGTAGCCGATGTACTTCGCGCCGGTCCCCCCGACCGCAGTGTCCACCGACACGACGTTCCCGTCCCGCGTGAACGCCCGCCCGGTCATCTCCCCATGAAATCGGACATCGACAAGGGTCGTCCAGGCCGCTCCGGTCCACCCCCGGAACAGGCATGTCGGGAAGTTGCACCCGAACATGGACGGGCCGTAGAGGGCCGTCCCCGGGTGCGAGTTGTAGCCGTTGTCGTCGGGCTCCCAGGCGAAGCGCACGGCCCCGGTCCCCACGGACCGCCAGGGCCGGGCCGGCGAGGGGTAGCTGTGCACGTCGTGGTGCTCGACGGGGTAGTCGTGCTCCCGCGAGATCGACCAGGTGTCACCCCGGACGGCGGGCCCTCCGGTCGCGTGAAGGTAGAGGCCCTGGTCGAGCCACGCTCGGTAGGGCGGGGCCGGAACGCGCCTGCCGTAGAGGGCGTAGGGGGCCTTGGCGAGCAGGTCCTGCGATAGATCGTCCACCCACTGTGGCTGCCCGGCGGTTCCGTACCCAGCCCCGGAGCACATCGTGTAATGAAACAATTGCCACTGGCTCACAGCGTCGGAGGCGTCGATATGGCCCCACTGGATCAAGTTGGTCGCGGACGGCCCAACCACCCTCTTGACGATCGCAGCCGAGCTGATTGCAGTCGTCCACTCGTCACCGTCAGACGCCCTCCAATAGAGAGAGAGCTTGGCAGCCGTCGCGGTCCGATTCGGCCGTAGCGCCAGCTTGAAGGTGCGCCGCTGGGTCAGCGTGTCCACCGCTGCGGTCGCCACCTCAGCCGCTGCGTTGAAATCGTAGACGCGGACGCCGGCCCCAGAAAAGCGCACGGCGATCCGGTAGTCCTGTGCTCCGTCGCCGAGGGTCACCTCGACCCCGATATCGGTGGTGGTGAGGCTCCCTCCCGAGTCCACCTTCAAACTCCAGAACTCGGTGGTCCCGCGGGTCACTGATCCAGCGGGAGTGCGGGAGAAGTAGCGGGATGTCCCGATCGTGGTGATCGTGACTCCGTAGGGGGCCACTCCGTTAGTGCTTGCCGCGCCCGCTCCGTTGTTCGTCCAATTGTAGGAGGTCGGGAGCCGGAACGGAAAGAACATCTGGGACTCGACGAGGTCCGAACCGAATCCAGAGTTCTCGGTCGGGTCGATCCCGCCCTCCCTGGGCTGCAGGAGGGTGTTCCACCCGCCGGACTCCATGACCAGGAAGAGGTGATCGGTCAGGTTCCCGCCGGTGTCAGCGATCAGCCATATTGCCCGGCCGTGCTGCGCCGTGATGTCCCACGCGTCGATGTTGTTGGATGCGTGCCCAGTGTCGATGACATTGCTCTGGTACTTCGTCCAGGAGGCCCCCCCGTCCCGGGAGTAGTAGTGGTCGATGTCCTCCGTCACGTCGTAGGTGACGTAGAGCGTCCCGTCGGTGTCCCCGTAGGCCACGAGGTGCGTAGGGTCGTCGGTGGATAGGGTCTGGTCCAAGGCCGAGGAGAGCGGCACAAAGGGGCTCGCGATCCGCCGGAAATGAACTTCTGTCCCGGTGTAGTAGAGGAACGTGATGATGCCGGACGCCTCGTCCACCACTACGTCATGGTGCCGCCCGGCCAGGACCGAGTCCTCGACGAGAATGAAGTTGTATCCGGTGTCGTCGGAAGCGAACTGCTGGAACTTGTAGACGGCCTGCCCGTCGTCGGTGGACACCACGAGCAGCACCGACTCCCGGGAGTAGACGGCCCGCATCTTGACCGGGGTCACCGCCCCCGCGTCGATCAGCGTGTCAATCGCCAGGTAGTTGCCCGAGCGCCAGGTCGCCCCGTCGTCGTCCGAGAAGAACACCCACAGGGTTGTGTTGCCTGCGCCCCCCGTATGGATCTCCTGGGCAAGGGCGTACACGAGGATCCGCCCAGTCGGGAGTAGGATGGCCTCCACCAGGGGGTAGGACGCCGAGACCGCGAATGTCCCTGTGTCCGTGTTCATCCCGGTCTCGTCGTCCGCGATCGTCACCACCGCCGAGGTGGTATGCGTCTTCGGGTTGAACCGTCGGCAGAACACCTGCGTCGTGCCCGCGTTTGTCCCGGCTGCGACGAAGAGCACCTGCCCGTCTGCCGTGGGACAGGACGAGTAGTTGACGATGACGCCGGCCGGAGCGACCCCCCGATCAAAGCTCACTTCCACCGGGTGCCACTCGGCCACGTTGTGCGTTTGCCACCCGCGCCAGGTGTCAGTCCCCGCCAGGCCGTCACGGTAGACTACTTCCATGTCCCGGCCGGGCATCCCGCCCTTCAGCACCTTGATGTGGTAGTCTACGGCAGCCTGGTCCCCCGTGGTTTCCAGACTGACGGATGGGCCAAGGTTGCCCGCCGTGGGAGACGTCGCGGCCACCTCGGCGAGGTCGTACACCGGCTGACCGGGGCGGGGGCCGCTCTCCGTGTACGAGCTGTTGCCGGCACCCCCATCGTTGATCCGTAGGTTGTCCGTGTTGAACCGCTCGTCGGGGACGATCAGCCCCTGGAGCTGCGAGTAGCCGGCGTAGCGTGCCATCAGTACACCCCTGTCTGTCCGGCCACACCGGGCCGAAGAGTCGCGAGGGCCCCGCCGCGCCGGATGTTCTGGCGGAACAGCCGGTCGAAGGCGATGTGCCCGTCGCGCAGATCGAGGGTGACGCTCCCGGAGCCACCGCCAACTCCACCTGCCGCCTGGGACGCTTGGGCCGCCTGCCGGGCGAGGCCCTCCTTGCTTTTGGCTGCGATGACAGTGTCGCCCGGCGCGAACCGCGCCACAAGACCCTCCATTCCCACGCGTACAGGGCCAGGAGTGTCGCCAAAGGTTTCGGTTTTCTTTCGGCCCAGGCTCTTTATCTCCGCGATGAGATCAGAGAAAAATTGGGCGATGCCGCTGACAAATTCCTCTGCTGCGTCACCCGCCCAATCTTTGATCGCGGCCCATGCGTCCTTCAAGAAATTCTTCAGTCCACCCTTCGCAACCTTGGCGATGACGTCGAACGCGAAGGAGAGCGTACTCACGGTGGTCCTATACATCAGCTCCGGGATCGACCAGATCGCCTGCTCGATCGCCTGGAAGAGCATCCTGCCGATCAGGTTCCAGAATTCCTCGGTGAGGAACATGTCCAGGATGGACTCTACGAGGTCCGGGACCATATCCATCAGCGCGGGGATGACGTTCTCGACCGAATTCTCGATGACACCCATGATGATCTCGGGCAGTCGGCTAATGGTGTCAAGGAACCGGTTGGTCATCTCGTTTGCGTCTTCAATGAACTTTTCAAGGTTCGAAACGATTTGAAGAATTGTCCCGATAAATCCTGGGATCTTGTCGAACAGCCCAGAGGCCGAGCTGGTAGCGTCGGCCACCGCCGATGCTCCGCTCTCTTTGCTCTCCTCGCCTTCGGGCAGCTCGGGCCCTACAAACTCGGCGTCATGCATCTCCTGGAGCGCGGCGGTCACGCGCTGAATGGGCTCTTCCAGGGCGGCGGCAGCCTCGGCAGACTGCGCCGCGGCGAGCTGAAGGTCGAGCAGAAGCAGCGTGTACTGGTCCAGGGCGCTCAGCGCCTCGGGCGGGATCAACGCGTCGACCGCGTCGGTGAGTGCGCGGATCGGGTCGAGGCCGTCCGACATCGCGTCGAACACGGGCTCGAGGCTGGCGAGGATGTCGTCGAGAGTGGTGACCTGCTCTTTGAGCGCCGAGGTGTGCGAGCGCGTCGCCTTCTCGTGGCCCGCCCCTGCCCGGGTCGCAGCCTCCCACGCGTCGAACAGCGCCCAGATGTTCCCTGACTCCTCGACGGTGATCCCGGACTCGGCCGTGATGTCGGCGATGTGCTGTGCCGTCGCGGCCTTGCGCGTCTCGATGAGTTTCTCGAGCGCAAGTTCGGCCTTCGATAGCCCCGACTCCGCGTCGAGAATGTCCTGCGCCATCGCGGTGAAGATGTCGGTGACCTTGGCGGCCTCCTTGAGCCGCTCCATCGATTGCGCGGCGAAGTCCGTGTCCTCGCCGAGCCCCACCATTGCCGCGCCGAGCCCCTCCGTGGGCGGCTTTGCCTCGGCGAGGGACCGGTCGACGAACTCGATTGCCTTGCCGACCAGGGCCCACGGATTGAGCCAGGACGTGGCATCCCGAATCCAGGCCGTCGCGTCGCGGAAGTCCTGCCACGTCGAGATGAGCCGCGCCAGAATCGTGATGGTCCCGCCCACGGCATCAGCGAGGTCCCGGCCCGCTGCAACCTTGAGCTCCTGGAGCGCGAGGTTGAGGCTCTCCATCGCGGCGTCCATCTTTGCCGACGCCTTCTGCGCGCTGTCCACCGTCGCAGCCAGGCCGGCCGTCGCGTCCATCGCGTCGCGTAGGGCCACCGATGAGGACCCCAGGACTGCGACGATCTTTGCGCCCTTCGACCCGAAGACCTCCTGCGCCGCAGCGGCCCGGTCCGTCTCGGAGGTGAGCCCGCCGATCGCGTCCAGGGTGTCGGCGAGCACGTCGTTCGCCGCGCGCAGGGTACCGTCGCTGTTGGCCCACTCGACGCCCAGGCGCGCGAACGCCTCCTGCGCGGTCTTCGTGCCGCTCTGCGCGTCGGACATCGTCCCGATTAGCTTGCGTAGGCCCGGCTCAACGTCCCCGAATCCCCGCCCGGTCAGCGCGGCGGCGTGTCCCAGCGCGACGAACTCGGGCACCGTGACACCGACGGTCGCGGCCGACTCGTTCAGCGTGTCGACGTAGGCGCTCATGTCGTTGGCGAGCCTGAAGATCGCCGCGCCGGCCGCTGCCGCCGCAGCCGGGATCGCGACGATCCCGGACGTGGCGAGCGCCGCCGCCGGCCCCATACCCCTGATGGACTGCGCCGCCGCGGTCCACATCGCCTGCGTCTGTTTCGCCGCCTTTGTGTTGGCGCCGGCGATCCGCTTCGCTGCGCCCTTCGCTGCTGCCTCGGCCTTGAGCACGGTCCGCTCGACCGCGATCAGCATCTTCTGTGCGGCCTCGCCCGAGAGGTTCGGCAGCTTGGCAAGGTCCCGCCGGAGGGCCGAGAGGTCAGCGCCGATGGTGACGGTAGAGTCGGCGGACATGGTCTACTGCCCCCCGCCGAGGTGCTTCGCCAGGATGCCGGGGAGCTCCTTTTTCAATCGGACCTTGGCCTCCGCCGCGGGCTTGCGCACCAGCACGTCCAGCGGGCGATACTGGCGCACCGTGCCCTTCTCGTCGGCGCTGTGCCGGGTCGACCTGATGTAGGGCGTGTAGGGCACACTCGACACCAGCGAGAACTGGAACGTAAACTGGCTCGGCATCAGGGTCGGCACGATCTCCCACGAGCCCCGCGAGACGCCGCTCTTGACGGGCCACTCGGCGTCGATGCCCTCCTTGATGGCTTCGGCCTCGCGGCGGATCTCGTCGACCACCGGACCGATCGCCGCCTCCAGGTCGCGCAGCAACCCGTCAGCGAGATCGCCGTCAATCATCACGGCGCTCCTGCCCTTGCCGACGCGGATCTGGGCCATGAAGCCTCCCGGCTACCGGAAGCGGTACCTGTGGTACACGCGAAACCGGGCCAGGCTCAGGATCCAACTGCCGTCCGACAGCACGGATCTCGTCACCCGCTCCACCGCCACGCTGATGTAGGTGAGATCGAGATTGTCGAGGATCGCGCGGATCACGTCGTGCTCGTGGTCCAGCGCCGCCGAGTAGTCCTGCGTCTGCCCGTCGACCCGGAGCGGGAAGATCGTCCGCACGTCGATCAGGGTCTGCGCCTCGCCCTCGTCGCCGTAGTGCTCGCGCCCGTCGAAGTCCTCCAGGTCGGTCTGCGGCGCCGCGATCGAGTATGCGCGCGGCAGGAGCTGCTCCGTGTCGCGGCCGAGGAGCTCGGGCACGTAGCCGGAGCGGACGTAGCTCTGCGACTGGAGCGCCGCGTCGAACCGCGCGATGACCTGGGCGACGGTCAGCACGCTGTTCATCGCGCACGCCCGCAGAGCCAGATCACGGGCGTTGCGGCCTTCCGGTGCTGCGAGTCGCCCGGACTGCTGGCGTCGTCGTCAGACCCGTAGGTGAACGTCAGCTTGCTCCAGGCGTCCCTGAACTGCCCCCGGTACGTCTCGGCCCGGTCGGAGTACGTCTCGTTCAGCGAGGTCGCGAAGTCCTCGAAGATGATCGCGAGCGTGAGGGCGAGGTGCGCAGGACGAAAGGCCGACGGGGACATGACGAGGTTCGGCCTGTTTCCGAGCGCAATCAGCCTCTCCTCGATCTCGGCCCATGCCTCGTCGATGTAGGATTGAAAGTTGCTCACCGTCGACAACGGGTTCTGGCAGTTGGGGTCCAGGCGCCGGTGTCGGCGGAACAGGTCCTGATCCGTCACAACGGGTTCGAGTCCGCGGCGAACCAGGGAGGCGTCGTTGATGTAGGTGACGGAAACGCCGGCCACTGTGAGCGCCCACTCGACGCGCCACCCCTCCCCGTAGTCCAGAGTGGACGCGGGCGAGTAGGAGTAGGTCGCGATCTTGCCCGTGATCGTCACGGCTGCCGCGCTGACCTGGACCGTGTTGCTGTGGTCGTAGATCGTGATCGTCCCGGCTGACGGCTCGACCAGCGCGCCCGACTGCCACAGGGGGCAAGACAACGCGTTGGCCTGACCCCGGACGATGAAATCCTGGGTCAGGAACCGGGCGCTCGGGCGGGTCGTGGTGCTGCCGGCAGCCAGGGCGGCCCCCTATCAGGCGATGTCGCCGAGGTTGCAGTACGTGATCCGGATCGTGCCGTTGCAGAGGATGTTGGTCGGCGTCGTGGTCACGTCGTGGTCGGCGTCGTCGACGAGCAGGTTCAGGTAGACGTCCACCGCGGCGGTCGTGCCGTCGAACACACCTGCCGCCAGCTCGGTTGCCGTGCTCTTCGCCTTCGCGGTCGTCGCGCTGGCGACGGCCTGGGGCGTGGCGGTCGTGGGGATGATGTCCTGCTCAGTCGTTGCCAGGGCCGCGTTGTTGTCGGCAGCCGTGGTTCCGAGGCCCACGTCGCCATCCCAGTCCGCATTTACGCCAGCGGCCGAGAGCGTCAGGGCGAGGTCCATCACCGCGCCCAGGATCGCGATGTTGCCCTGCGGCAGATCGGCCACCTTGAGGCTGCCGTAGGCCACGATGCCGGCCTCGTCAGCCAGCACGACCGGGGTGTCCGTGAGGGTCAGAAGCAGAGTGCGGACCTCGACCAGTTCCGATGTCGCCACGACGCCCGCGCCATTGGCCGTCGCGGTCGCGGTCAATTCGACACCGGCGAATTCGGGGGTGTCACCCGCGCCGACGCCGAGAGTGGTACGCGCGTCGGTTGCTGCCGCGTCGTCGATCAGGGTGCGCGCGAAGGCGGTGAAGTCCGCCTCGGCGTAGGTGTCGGCCGCGGTGGCGTACGGCAGCTTGTCGGCCGCCGTGGCGAGGGCGGCGAGGCTGGTGAGGCTGGCATCGTACGCCTGGGCGATCGAGCCCACGTCGCTGGCCCGCAGGAGGTCGCTGTACACGATGCCGGTCTGCGAGCCCGAGCCGACTTCCCAGATGCCATCGGCGCCCGTGCGGATGACCGTCACGGTGATCTTCGTGATCGCCATGCCGACGTCGCCAGCGTTCGCCGTCACCTGGTCGAGCGTGAACGCCTCGACGCGGTTGCTGATGCCGTTGTCGGTCGACTTCAGGGTGAGGAGGTTGCCCGCGTGGCCCTGCACCTCGTAGATGCCGTCGTTCTCGCCGTCGTTGTCGCTGCCCGAGATCATCACGATGTCGGT
>CAZCJT010000026.1:0-14298 GCA_964498565.1 uncultured Acidimicrobiaceae bacterium | reverse complement strand
CTCAGCGCCGTCGGCCCGGCGGCGGTCACCATGCCCAGCGCGCGCAGGTCGCGCAGGCACTCGAGCACGGCGGCGGCGACGGCGATCGAGTGGTGGCGGTGCTGGATCCAGGCGGCTGCCGCCTCGTCATGGACCCACCCTTGCCCGGGGGGCAGCCGGCCGAGCTCCCACAGCACCAGGTGGCGGTTGGCGACGAGCTGCTCCGTGCCGGACGGGTCGGCGGGGTTCGCCCACTCGGCCACGAGCCGGAGCCAGCGGGCGGGGGCCGGTGCCGCCGACCAGGCGGCCACCATGGTGGGGTCGGGCAGCCACGCCCGGTCGACCTTCCGGTTGCGTCCTCGCCCGGTGACCTGGGTGACGTTGGGCAGCAGCAGGCCGACGGACAGCGCCGCGCCGGCCACGATGTCGATGCTCGCCTCGTCGGCGCCCAGGGCCTTGGCAGTGGAGCGCAGGGCAGTCTTGGGCAGGCGTGGCTCGCCGTTCTTGAGGACGGCAGGCGGAACCTGCTCCCAGTGGTGGACCGCTCGTTCCACCACACCGACGACCGGGGGGAGCCGCAAGCCCTCGCTCGCGGCGGCGCCCAGCGCCGGTGCCGGCGGTGGGGTCCAATCCGTGTACAGCGGCCGGTCGAGCAGCGGCCACGCCTCTCGCCAGATCCACAGCTTCTGGCCCCAGGGGTCGAGACCGACGATGCCGTGGGCGGTGAGCTCGGCGAGGTGGTCGACCTCGTCGGGGATCGCCCGGCCGCTGCGGGCAGCCGCGTACCGGGGCGTGTCGGCCCTGGACAGGAGGTACTCGCTGCTGGGGAGCCCGACCGAGGAAGGGTCGGCGACGTGGGGACCGGCGGTGTCGGCGAGGGCGTGGAGCAGCCGCCGTGCCGGGTCCGACAACGACGCCAGCAGCGCCGGCCGGACGTCCGGGTCAGCGAAGCGGGACGCCAGCAGGTCGATCCGCTCCTGCTTGCGGGTCGGCGCCCGGACGACGCCGTGGGCGATGCAGATCTGTGCCAGCTGCTCGGAGGTGAGCGCGTTCTGGTCGGCCATCGAGACGCCGATCGGGGCGAGCGACGATCGCATGTCGTCGGACAGCGCCAGCCCTCCCGACGCCGACCTGGTCACCAGCCCGGCGGCGACGAGGCGCTGGATCGACTCCTCGAGGTCGGCGTCGTCGGCGCCGGGCGTCTCCGCAGCGAGGCGATCGGCCGAGACCTCGCCTCGGCACCACACGAGCAGGCTCACCAGGCGAGCACCGGTGACGCCGATCGACTCCAGCGCCGCCCACCGCGTGTTCCGCGCCGGCGCCAGCTTGGGCAACCGCGACTCCGACGCCCGGCTCGGCTGAGCGAACGGGCCGAGGCCGAGCCACTCGGTCGCGGCGAACGGCGCCGCCGATGCGAACTCGAACCACTGGGCTGGCACCGGAACAGTGTGCACCGACGCACCCCGGCGTCGACCAGAGGGGGGCATGCCGGTACGGGCGGTGCGACCCGCGGTGGCCGGCCTACAGTTCAGGCCGGGACGTCACCGGTCGGGGCGAGGAGCACGCCGGCGACCGCCACCCGGCCCGAGTAGCTCAATCGGCAGAGCACCTGTCTTGTAAACAGGAGGTCGTCGGTTCGATTCCGACCTCGGGCTCGCAGAAGTCCCTGGTCAGGCGCCTGCTGGCGCCGGGCCACCAGGGTCAGCGGCGACTCCATCCCGCGAGCATCCCGCGAACCAGGCAGGACCACGCGGCATCACCCGACACGGAACGGGACGGCGCATCAGCTGCCGGACGCTGGCAGCAGCTCGAACGCCTCGCAGTGCTTCGGCCTCACGACGCGGAAGTCCCGATGGTTGAGCGTCGCGATCGCCGTCTGGCCGAGACGTTCTGCCACGGCGACGAGGCTGGCGTCGGCGAGGTCGAGTCGGAGGTCCGCGTAGGTGTCGGTCAGCGCGACGCAGCGATGCCAGTCCTCATCGGTGAGCTCGATGGCCTCGAGCTGGCCGGTCGTGACCAGTCGCAGGAACCGCTGATGCGCTCCAGTGCCCAGTCGCTCGAGGATCAACCACGCAGACTCGGCGATGACCGGTGTCGGTGCCGCCCACGCTCGTCCGGCGAGCAGCTCGGCGATCTCGCGATAGCGTGCGGCGCGCCGATCGGCGGCGATGAGCCAGATGTTGGTATCGATCAGCAGCAGTGGTCAGGCGCCTTCGGCGAGCTTCAGAGCGGCCGCCTCGGACCGGAGCTCGTGGATGTCCCGGCTGGCCCAATCCGGGTCGCCGGAGTCCCCGCAGCCGATGAAGGCATCGAGCGCCGCCTGCGCCTCGGTGCTGGCGGGCCCCGAAGCGTCATGGCCGTAGCGACCCTCGATCGCCTCGACCGCCAACTCGGCCGGGTCGACGCCCAGGCGCGCCGCCTCGGCGGCCAAGCGGCCGGCGAGCGGCTCAGGCACCTCAACGGTCATCGACACGTCCACCAGTCTATGAAGCACCGGACTCCTGTCCATCCCCGTCGACCTCCTCGACCGACGTCGCCGTGCGGGCGTCGCGAGCGAGCTGATCCAATCGGGCGGCGACCGCCTCGGCCTGCCCGGGCATGAGGTGGCCGTAGCGGTCGAGGGTGAGCGCCGCCGACGAGTGGCCAAGCATCCGTTGCAGCACCTTGATGTCCGCGCCTGCGGCGATGGCGAGCGACGCGCAGGTGTGTCTCAGGTCGTGCAGACGCAGCGGGGCGAGGCCGGCACGCTTCACTGCCGGCGCCCACGCGCGCCGGCGGAAGTTGGAGTCGCGGAGGTAGCCGCCCCCGGGAGCTGCGAAGAGCAGGCCGGCCGACTCGTCACGGTCCTTGCCACTGCGACGTGCGGCGAGTTCGTCGGCGACGAACGCCGGGATCGGGACCTGGCGGCGGCCGGCATCCGTCTTCGGCGCCGAGACGAGGAGGTGGCCGCTGACGTGCTGCACCTGCTCGACGACACGGACGCAGAGATGGTCGAGGTCGACGTTCTCCCATCGGAGTGCGAAGAGCTCGCCGGCGCGAAGCCCCCCGTATGCGGCGAGCAGCACCAGGGGTCCGTACCGCTGGTCGATCGAGTCGGCGAGCCGCGCAACCTCCGCATGGGTCAGGAAGCGCATCGGCTTCGTCTCGATCCGGGGCGGCTCGATGCGAGACATCGGGTTCCTCGCGAGCAGTTCGTCGTCGACGGCGCCCGCCAGCACCCTGTTCAGCGTCCGGTACGCCTGCAGCACCGAGAGAGGTGCGAGCAGGCCGCCCCCTCGAGCTGGCTTCGTGCACAGCTCGGCCAGCCACGCCCTCAGGATGGGAGGCCGGAGCCGTGCGAGCTCGTGGTGCCCGAGTGCCGGCAGGATGTGGTTTCGGAGGTTGGAGTCGTAGGCGCTCACGGTCTTCGGTCGCAGGTGGACGATGGTCCGCCGCCATTCGGTCGCCCATTCCTCGAGCGTGATCCGCCCAGCCCGGGGGTCGACCCACGTTCCTGCGTCGAGGGCGGCGAAGTGCGCCCGCTCGTATCGCTCGGCTTCCTTCTTGGTGCGGAAGGTCTTCGAGCGCTCCTGACCGTCGGGTCCTCGGAGTCGGACGTCGTAGCGGACGTCGCCGTTCTTGGTGGTGCGCTTGGCGATCATGGCCGGCGCTCCTCGCCGGACGCGAGTGGTCCCCTCATCGTTCGTCTCCTCTGGAGTCGTGATGCAGGGGGCTCGTATCCGGGTGCCCCGACCGGTCGGCTTCGGCCGTCGTCTTCAGGATGCCGTCGACACGACCGGCATCAACGCTTCCGCCTTTGGGTCTTGGCCGGCTCTTGGGCCGGTCCGGGTTGCTCGGTGTCGTCGGGTGTCGCTTCCGGGTCGTCGAGGTCTTCGAGCGCGTGAGCGAGCTGGGCGAGTGCGGTGCGGGCGGCGTCGAGGTCGCCGAACTGCTGGCGCAGTGCCATGCGGGCTCGGAGGGTGTTGTTGACCCGGACCCGTTCGTGCAGGTCGTCTTGGATTCGTTCGAGGTTCTCGATGGTGCCGTCGTCGTAGACCCGCATGCGGCTGGCCGGATTGGGCCACGAGAGCAGGTACTGCTCCCAGGTGGCGAGGTTCTCCTCGGTGCCGATGACCACGTCGAAGAGCTCCTCGGGGTCGAGGCCGTCGGGACCGGCGTCTGGAGTGGAGACGACGTGTTCGTCCCAGACCGAGGGTGGGGTGAGGAACCAGCCGACGGGCAGGTCGAAGGCGCGGGCGAACGCGACGAGCTCATCAGCCGACACCTGCTTGATCCGGTTGCCGTCGACAGAGCGTTCGATCGCCGACCACGACGCCGGCGACAGGCGGGTGCCGACGTAGGGGGCGCACGCTTCTGCTGCTTGGTCTTGGGTCCAGCCGCGGAACAGGCGGGCCTTGGCGAGGTTGTGGGCCACGATCTGGTTCGGGGTCCACGACGGTGGTGCGGGGCGCTTGCGGCGTGCCATGGACTCCAGCATGTCATCAACGTTCCTGCGGGCCGATCCACATCCTGGTTGCAGGATGGATCACACCGGTGTAATCTGTCAACCCGCAGAGCGTCCCACATGACCGTTGACGGCGGTGGGTGCGCTGGAAAGGGGATGCGGCGTGTCGGAGATGCTGACCGCGAAGCAGGTGATGGCCCGGCTCAAGCTGGGCCGCACCACCGTGTACGGCCTGGGCCGCCGGTACCTCGAGACCGGCGGGGCCGAGGGGTTGCCGTGCCGGAAGATCGGCCGGGCGCTGCGCTTCCCGGCCGACGAGGTCGACGAGTGGATGAGCGCCCCGCCCGTCGCCCCGCCCGGCAACTTGTCCCGATCGACACCGCCGCCTGAACCCAAGCCCACCGCGGCACCGACGACCCCAGCCCCGGCAGTCAGCAGCGACGCCCTCGACGACGACCCCGTCGAGCCCGTCCAGCTCACCCTGCTCCGCAGCTGACCAACCCCATGTCCCACCACCTCGCCCACCAACGAACCCAACAACACGACAGACAGGTTCCCGCGGAGCGGGAGGGGAGCGTCCCGTGCTGGATGTGAACACGATCTACGCCTGCTCGGCGGGGACGTCGGCCGCATACTACACCCAGTACCTGACGCCCGATGGCACCGGTGAGCGCCCCGGCATCTGGGCCGGCCGGGGCGCCGGCCAGCTCGGTCTGGCCGGGGAGGTCACGACCGAGGACCTCGAAGCCCTCCTGTCCGGCCACGACCCGCACACCGGGGCGCTGCTCGGCTCCCGGTTCGTGGACCGGGTAACAAAGCACGGGAAGTTGATCCATGCGGTGGCCGGGTTCGATGGGACGTTCTCGGCGCCGAAGTCGGTGTCGGTGCTGTGGGCCCTCACCGGGGACGACGGCTGGCGAGAAGCCCACGACCTGGCCGTCCAGGCCGTCGTCGACCACGTCGAGCGCTACGGGGCCACCACCCGGGTGCGGGTCAAGGGCCCCCGGTCCTACCCCGACGCCATCGGGTTGACCATGGCCGTGTTTCCGCAGTCGACGTCGCGGGAGGACGACCCCCAGCTCCACACCCACTGGATCACCAGCTCCAAGGTGCAGCTGCCCGACGGGCGTTGGTACGCGCTCGACGCCTCCTACCTGAAGGACAACCAGCGGGCCCTGGGCGGTCTCTACCAGTCGGTCCTGCGCTCGGAGTTGACCGCCCGGTACGGGGTGGCGTGGGAGCCGATCGTCAAGGGCCAGGCCGAGATCGCAGGCATCCCCGACGAGGTCCTCGAGGTGTTCTCCAAGCGCACCCGCCAGGTCGAAGACCTGCGCGACATGCTCCTCGGAGCCTTCCGGGAACGCGAAGGGCGGGACCCGACCAAGCGCGAGTACGCCGTCATCTCCCGCGAGGCCGCCACCGACTCGCGCCGGGACAAGACCGGCATCCCCCTCGCTGAGCTGATGCCCCGCTGGCAGGACGAGGCCCGAGAGCTCGGGTGGACCGGTCAGCGGGTCCTGACCGCCGCCCGGCAGATGGCACGCACCAACCCGCCACACCCCGTGCCGACACTCGAGGCCGTGCTCGACCAGGTGTCGGTCAAGGCCTCCACATGGAAGCGCATCGACGTCCTCCGGGCGATCTGTGACCTCACCCCGGTCCAAGCCTGCTTCGACGGCACCCGCTGGGCCCGCACCCTGGAAGCCACCACCGACCAGGTCATCGCCGAACACCTGCACCTCGACCCACCCGCCACCGGAGCGGTGCGGGCATCCGACGGCCGCTCGATTTGGCTCGACCCGAACACCTCCCACCTCACTTACCCCTCGGTGCTGGCCCAAGAGGAACGGATCATCACCTTCGCCCTCGACGCCCACGACACGGCTCCGACGGCGTCCTCGACCGTGGACACCGATGGGCTCGACGTGCTCCAGGCCGACGCTGCCCGGGCCGTGGCCGGCCACGACCGCCTCGTCCTCGTCGTCGGTCCCGCCGGCACCGGCAAGACCACCACCCTGGCCGCCGCCCACACCGACCTCGCCCACCAGCACCGGCCCGTGTTCGGTGTCGCCCCTACCGCCAAGGCCGCCCGAGTGCTCCAAGCCGAGACGGGCATGCGAGCCGAGACCCTCGCCAAGCTCCTCCACGAGTGGGACCGCCCCGGCGGACCCAATCCCAGTCTGCGGCTGATGGCGGGAACCACCTTGGTCGTGGACGAGACCGGCATGGTCGGCACCTCGAGCCTGGACCGCCTCGTCGGCCTCGCCCGAACCCAGCACTGGCGACTGGTCCTGGTCGGCGACCCGGCCCAGCTCCAAGCCGTCGGCCGGGGCGGCATGTTCTCCGAGCTCTGCCGCACCGGACGCACCCATGAGCTGGCCACCATCCACCGCTTCACCCAACGCTGGGAGCAGGGCGCCACCCTCGCCCTCCGAGACGCACGCCCCGACGCCCTCGACGTCTACCTCGACCACGACCGGATCAGCGCCGGCGGCATCGAGGACCACCTGGACGCCATCGCCCACGCCTGGGCCGCCCACCACGCAGCCGGCCGCACGGTCGCCGTCACCGCCGAGACCAACGCACACGTTGACCTGCTCAACGACGCCATCCAGACCCAGCGACGCCACACCGGTGACCTCGACTCCCGGCCCGCCATACCCATCGCTGGGGATGAGACCGCCGGACCAGGAGATCTCATCGTCACCCGCCGCAACGAGCGCGCCCTGCTCGACGACCACGGCGAACCAGTTCGCAACCGCGAACGCTGGCACGTCGACGCCATCCACGCCGACGGGAGTCTCACCGCCAGCCGCACCACCAGCCCCGGCACCGTGACACTTCCCGCCGACTACGTCGCCGACCATGTGCGGCTCGGCTACGCCGCCACCGCGCACGGCCACCAAGGCGACACCGTCGACGTCAGCTACACCGTCGTGTCCACCTCCACCACCCACCGAGGCCTCTACGTCGGCGCCACCCGAGGACGCCACGACAACCAGCTCCACGTCATCACCGACACCCCCGACCTCGGCGAAGCCGCCGACGTCCTGGCATGGGTCCTCACCAACGACCGCGCCGACACCCCAGCCACCGTCCAACGCCGACGCCTGACCGAAGCAGCCCGCGTTCCCCTGTCGCTTGAGGAACAGCTCGCCGTGGCCAACCAAGCCGTCGCGGCGGCCCGACAGCGAGCGGCACCCTTCGAACAAGCCGTCCGTGACACCCGGGACCGACTCACCACCGCCACCGCCGAGCTCCGAGAGCTGGAACGCGAAGCCGACCGAGCCCGCCCCTGGCAACGCCGCCGCTACACCGAACCCCTCCACGCCGCCCACGCCAAGGTCGACAGCGCCAGCGCCGACAATCAAGACGCCGTCCACGCCGCCGCCCCCACTCGGGAGGCGCTCAGCCTCACTGTTGACCAGCGTGACCGTCTCGACCGACAGCTCGACATCGAACGCACGCGACAACGCCTCGACGACCTCACCCGCCGGCCGTCCCTCGGCCACGAACCACCAGGCCTCAGCTTGTGAGGACGACGCCGGCTACGGCCTCGACAGGAGAAGCGTTGAGCGATAGGGCGCGCCGGCCGTCACCCGGATATCGAAGCCTCTTTCTGTCAAGAGCCGGTTCTCGGGCGCGCCGAAGACAGCCTCGATCGAGGGGCGTACGGTCGGTGGTGGCCCGGGTGTGACTTCTCCGAAGAGCCGGCCTTCAGGATGGCGAGCCGGTCACGCTGGATTCAGAGTCGTTCCTGTCTGTCCACCCGGGCCGCTGATCATCGCCGGCCGAGGTCGACCTGGAGCTGGCGCCACACGGCGTCGGACACGCGACGCTTGAGCGCCCGGAGCGCTTCCTTCTTGGTCTTTCCCTCGGCGAGCTTGCGGTCGTAGAAGACCCGGCCGGGGGTGTCGGCGTTGCGGATCTGGGTGACGGCGATGAGGTGCATGGCGTGGTTCAGCTTCCGGTTCCCGCGGGGGTTCAGCCGGTGCCGAGCCTTCGGGCCCGACGAGGCCTCGATGGGGGCGGTGCCGTTGTAGGAGGCGAAGCCGTCCTTGGTCGCGAACCGGGCCGGATCACCCGTGTATCCCAGGATTAGTGCGGCCACGATCGGCCCGACGCCGTAGACCTCGAGCAGCGTCGTCCCGGACGCGTCGACCGCATCAGCGATCCGGGCGCGGAGCTCGACGAGTTCGCGGTCGCAGCGGCGCACGTCGAGGACCAGCTCGGCGGCGATGGCCTTGCGGGCCACGTCGACGGGGTTGTCGGTGCGCACCCGGCGCAGCGCGGCAGAGGCCTGATCGGCCTTGAGTTTGCGGGGCATTCCGCCAGGGATGAGCTCGATCAGCACGGCGTGCAGGCGGCACACGGCCTGGGTGCGCCGAGCGGTGACATCGCCGAAGCGACGCACGAGCATGCGGATCGCTTGGCGGTGATCATCGGCGGAGACCCGGCGCAGCCCGCAGTGCCGGAGCCCGGCGATGGCGGTCGACAGCGCGTCGTTGGGGTCATTCTTCGATGCCTTCGTCGAGCCGAGCAGCCGGACCCTCGCCGCGAGCTTGGCGGGCACGTCGATGACGTGTTCACCCTCTGCGACGAGCTGCTGGGACAGCAGCTTGCCGAGCCCGTCGGCGGACTCGACCGCCCACGCCCGGTCCCCGAATGGTGCCGCCCAGGCCAACAACCGCTGAGTCTGACAACGGTCCGCAGCGAGACGGAACTCGGCCAGCGGGGCTTCGTTCTCGTCGATCGCGACTGCGGTGTGGGACGCCTTGTGCGGGTCGATCCCGATGATGATCGTCATGGAGCTTCTCCTTCGTGAACGCCAATGGGTGCGTCACGACGGGCACTCCTCATGTGGGTTGGTGCTGCTCGCCTCTTTCGAGCCACGCCGCGACATGAACCCCGAGCCGGCCGGCGCTTCGTTCGGAAGCCAACCCGACGTGGCCGAGCAGCAGGCACTTCAAGAGCCAGCCGACCCGAGGTCCGATGACGCTACGAGCACCAGCTCAGCGTCATCCCAGATCCTCCATGAGGCACTTAGGCCCGGGGTCAGGTCACCGCTCCCGCGGCAAGGGATGCCAGGCCGAGCGTGAACGTCGCGATAGCCGCCATCGCAAGAAGGCTGATGGAGGTCATCGTGCCGGGCGGAAGGTAGGTCGCCAGCCACAGTGCGGGGGCGAGCAGAAGCATCGCGACACCGGCTCGCAGAAACAGTCGACTTGCGGACGCTCTCGGCACAATCGAATATTCGGTGCAGGCATGCCCGTGTCCTTCATCTCAGGACTTGCGCTGTCATCGGCACCTACGGGCGGCCAACTGTCAGCCCCACTGGATGAACTCGGGATCCTCCCAGCCAACGCAAGGCCCGTTGCCGTCAACCGTGACGCACCAGCCGTCCTCTCGCTCGATGCAGTACACCCAGTCGTCGAAGTACTGGCCGTAGTCGAGGACCACCTCCGCCCGGTTGCCGGAAACCTGCAAGCTCTTGATCCTGGGTTCCACCCCCGTCGTGGTCGCCCACGTGGCGAGGGCGGCCTCCGTCGGGGTCGGGAAACCGTTGGTCATGCCGCCAGAGGGTGCCGGATGGCCGGAGGGTCTGTCACGCCCTATCTGGGAGATCGGGGCGCGGTTTGTCGCTCCGAGGTGGCTCTCACTGACCCGCGGAGGATCGGCACGTAGGCGCGGCTCGAACTTCCGGTGACCCGACCGGTGCGCTGAGCACGGAACGGGTCACCAGAAGCCAGGATCTGGACTTTGGTGACAGGAGCCGTGCGTCGGGTACGGCTGACGTCACCGGAACTCGGCCGCACCAACTGCCGGATTACCGGCGGCGTCGTCATCCCGCTCCGCTACATAATCGCGGTGGACGAGATTCGGGACTGAATGGCCCGGCGAGCTCTTCTCGGATATCGGCACTTCGGCGCTACCAGAGGTCTAGCGGTGATGGCCCGCGCTCGATCGCTTGAGCGTGGCTCCAGCCGGCGAACCTGGTGGGCCTTGGGAAGAACGGTCGCAACATGGTCGACTCCAGAAGCGCGATGAGGTTGCGATCCAACCACCCCGCGATCTGTCCGACACGTAGTTGTCGCCCGGCAAGGGTCGCAGGGATGCGCAGGATCCAGATGCCGAGTGCGACGGGCCAGACGACCCACAATGCGAGCCCGCGCGGAAAGAGCATCAGGAAGAAGCCAATGCCCTCCCGGCGAGTTGGCTCCCGTCCTTCATCCGAGGTGCGTATCAGGTCACTCGGAGGCATTCGGCTCTTGTCGAGCGCCCGTCGCTCGGCCCACGGTCCCATCAGGTGCGCGAAGGCGAATCCGACAAGGGCGAACCCCAGACCCGGAAGCGGGCCCAACTCGATCCAAGCCAGCACTCCGAGGACTGCCGCTGTCAGCGCAGAAACAACAAGACGTCGCCTCAGCGCGGAGTTGTCCTCCCGCACCCACCGAATAGTGCCGGATATCGGCGCGCTGCGCACCCTTGCGAGCTCCCGAGTGACCGCTCATATCGCTCGACGGGCCGTCAGCTTGGCCTGCGCCCCGCCGGGGTCGGCCGATGGGCGTGGCGAGACGTCAGAGCTTCACGCTGCGACGGAGCGCAAGTTCGGCTACGACGTCCTCGACAGCTACCTGACGTGCGGCCGCACTCGCTCGGATGAGAGCGACGGTGGCGAGTAGGGCGTAGCGCCAGAAGTCGTCGGTGCCCCACCAGACGACCTCGTCGAGAAGGTCGGGCTCGAGGCCGCCGGCGATCGAGGCGCTACACAGCACGGCGTACTGGAACTTCCGATTCTCCTTGCCTCGGAACTCGACCTCCTCGAGGTGCATCTCCCGCAGACCCTCGTACTCGATCGGGCCGGCGCCGGCGGCACTCGTGTCGGCGAGCACCTCGGCGGCCAGACGGATGTAGACCTCGCCTGGGAACGTGTCGTCCTTGTGGTGGAGATCGGCGATCGTCGCCGACAGCTCGAACACGTCTTGGCCCGACGAGAGGCCGACCAGCAGGCGCTGGACCGCCTCGCGTTCGTCTTCCTCGGTGGCCAGCCATCGCGGCATGGCTCGACCGTACGTGGTGGGTGAGCTCTGCGCCCGAGGCACCGGCTACTCGGCGAGGCACCGGCCGCGCGGGGCGCGAGAGCGGTCGCCGATCCTGCGAGGATCCCGCGAGCATCCCGCGTCCGCTGCGTTCCGCCGAGTGTCGCCGTGTGTCTCCCACCCCGCCTGACCTGGACAAACGCACACGGGGGAACACTGGCGGACACCAGCGAACACGCCCTGAGCCACCTCTTAAACAGGAGGTCGTCGGTTCGATTCCGACCTCGGGCTCCGCAAAGGCCACATCAGGGGCCATGCCGCCAAATCAAGCCCCGAAGCGGTCGGCCCGGATTCCATGGGATTTCCCACGTCGGAGGAGACGACGATCAAGACTGGGCGATGGAGCATCCGGGTGACCGGCGCCCAGGACGCCGTCGTCCGGCGCGTCATCGAGGAGTCCGGCGAGTCGCTCAACGACTACGTGGTTCGCAACTGCGTGGCCGCGGCAGAGAACGATCTGGCGGATCGCAGGGTGTTCGTCGTGGATGACGCCGCATGGGCGCAGCTCCAGGCGCTCCTCGATGCCCCGCCCGTGTACCGACCCGAGGTCGCCAAGCTGCTCGCCAACCCATCAGTGCTGGAAGCGGGTGGCGACGAGCGGTGACCTGGACCGGGCCGGTCCACCTCGACCAGAGCCACACCGTCGAGGGGTTCGACTGCGGCGACGAGGTCCTGAACCGCTGCTTGGCCAACCGGGCACTTCCGAACCAACACGGCGGCAGCAGCCGCAGGTCGGTCGTCACCGACCAGGCGGGCCAGGTCGTGGCCTTCTACGCCTCCTCGACCGCCACGGTGCTGCACCGCGACGCGTCCGGGCGTTACCGCAGGAATCAGCCGGACCCGCTCCCTGCGCTGTTGCTCGGTCGGCTCGCCGTCGACCGCAAGCACGCCGGTGAGGGACTCGGCAAGGCCCTGGTGAAGCACTTCCTGCTCAAGGCGATCGAGGTCGCGCACCTCGTCGGCGTGCGGGTGCTCCTCGTACATGCGGCCAGTCCCGAAGCCGTGCACTACTACGGACAGTTCGGGTTCGAGCCGTCCCCGGTGGACGACCTCACGATGACGATGCTCGTGAAGGACCTGGAGATCAGCGCCTCGGTGCCGGGCTCCGAAGCGTCATCGCCGTAGCGAGCCTCGCTCGCATCGACCGACGAGGCCGGGGGTCGTCGCCAGCGCTTGTCGCTCCGACGTGGCGGATCCCGGCCCCGGGCCGGCGTGTTCAGACCGCGGTGGCCAGCGGGGCTTCCTCGTCGAGCTTGCCGTCCAGCTTGCGCTTGATGCGCTGCAGGGCGTTGTCGATCGACTTGGTGTGGCGGCCGAGCTGGTCGCTGATCTCCTGATAGCTCTTGCCCTCGACGTAGAGCCGCAGGACCTCGACCTCGAGGCCGGAAAGCAGCTCGTCCATCGAGGTCTGCATGCGCTGCATGCGCTCGTCAGCCACGACGGCGTCGCACGGATCGGCGTCGGAGTGGCTGACCAGGATCTCGTCGATGGAGGCCTCGCCGGCATCGTCGCCGGGGCGGACGCCCGAGATGGACTGGTACTGGTTGAGCGGCTGGTGCTTCTGGCGAGTGGCGGTCTTGATGGCCGTGATGATCTGGCGCTTGATGCAGAGCTCGGCGAAGGCCCGGAAGCTGGCCTGGTGATCCGGGCTGTAGTCGCGCACCGCCTTGTAGAGGCCGATGAGCGCCTCCTGCTCGACGTCGTCGCTGTCTCCGCCGATCAGGAAGTAGCCGCGGGCCTTCGCCCGGGCGAACCGCCGGTAGCGGCTGATCAGCGCCTCGAGGACCTCGGGCTCGCCGTGGCGCTGGTAGCGCCCGACCAGCTCGGCATCGGCGGTCTCCGCGGCAATGGTGGTGCGACGATTCCCCACGTGTGACGTTCCCTGCGTTGGTGGTTCCCGGTGTTGCGCCTGCCCATCCGATCCATGGCCCGATCGGACTAGTCAAAGTGTGACAAGTGCAACTGCGACGTGTCAATCACGCCGCAGTTACCACCGGTAGAGATCAGGACACGCCCCGCCGGCGCACCACCTCGTAGAGGGCGAGCGCACCCGCGACGCTCACGTTCAGGGACTCCGTGCTGCCGTGCATCGGGATCGAGGCCACCACCTCACAACGCTGGCGGACGAGGCGCCCGAGGCCCTTGCCCTCCGAGCCCACGACCACGATGACGGGCCGGTCGACGGGGGGCAGGTCGTGGATCGTCACGTCGCCGGCCATGTCGAGGCCGATGACCAGCGCGCCGCGCTCGGAGGCGGCGGCGAGCGCCGCCGGCAGGCCGCCGACGATCGCGAAGCGCAGGTGCTCGATGGCGCCCGCCGCCGCCTTCGTGACGGCCGGGGACACGTGGACGGCACGGTGCCGAGGCAGGACGATCCCCGTGACACCGGCACACTCCGCCGTGCGCAGCAGCGCGCCCAGGTTCCCGGGATCGGTGACCCCGTCGGCGGCGAGGAGGAAGGGTTGCACCCCGTCTCGCACCTCGAGGAGCTCGTCGATGTCCAGGGACTGCAGGGGCACGGCGGTGGCGATGACCCCCTGGTGGGAGTCGGTGCGGGCCACCGTGCCCAGCTTCGCCCGACCGAGCTCGCGCACCGGGACGTTGAGCTGGCGGGCCAGATCGAAGATGTCCTCGAGCACCGGCGCGTCGGCACGGTCGGTGGAGACGACCACCTCGTGGACGCGGCGCCGGCCGGCGACGAGCAGCTCGCGCACGGCGTTGCGGCCCTCGACCTGGTCACCGCCCAGCTCGCTGGTGGCGCGCTTGCGCTGGCCG
>CAZCJT010000025.1:0-14437 GCA_964498565.1 uncultured Acidimicrobiaceae bacterium | reverse complement strand
CGAAGCCCTCGTCGGCGCGGCCATCGCCCCGTGCCCCTACGGCAACGTGTCCCCCGACTGCCTGCGGCACTACGAGGCGCTCGAGGCCGGCTGTCTGCCGATCTCCGATCGCTACAACGCCGGCGGGCCGCGAGGCGACCGGGGCTACTGGCGGACGGTCCTCGGCGTCGAGCCGTTCCCGTGCGTGGATGACTGGGCCGAACTGCCCGCTCTCCTCGACCGCTACGCAGCCGATCCGGTGTCCCTGCAGCGCGACGCCAACCGCGCGGGCGCCTGGTGGCTCGGCTACAAGCGCGAGCTCGCCCTCGCCCTGGCGGACGACATTGAGGCGGTCGGCGGCCCGCGGGCCGCGCGCTGCCCGATCACGGTCCTCATGCCCACGTCGTCGATCCCCTCGCACCCGGACACGTCGCTCATCGAGGATGCGATTCGTCGCACCCGTGCCTACCCCGAGCTGCGCGAGGCCGAGGTCATCGTCATGGTGGACGGCCTGCACCCTCGGCACGCCGGGCGGGCTGCCGCCTACGAGGAGTACAAGCGTCGCCTGATCGACCTCTGCGCCTGGCACCCCGACTTCCGCGGCTGCCTGCCGCTCATCTTCGACGAGCACACCCACCAGGCGGGGATGGCGCGGCGCGCGCTCGACGTCGTGCGGACGCCCCTCGTGCTCTACCAGGAGCACGACACCTACCCGCGCCACGAGATCGACTGGGCCGGCGTCGTGCGCGCCTGCGAGCGCCACGACGTCAACGCCGTGACCTTCCACATCGACGAGTTCCTGAATCCGGCCCACCGCTACCTGATGATCGGCGAGCCCGAGGACGTGGGCGGCGTGCGGCTGCGGCGACACCAGAAGTGGAGCCAGCGACCGCATGTGGCGCGGGCAAGCTGGTATCGCCAGGTCATCGCCGAGTACTTCGGCCCCGACGCTCGCACGATGATCGAGGATGTCCTGTGGGGCGTCATCCACACCCGGATCTCGGGTGGCATCGACCCGTGGGAGCGATGGGGCCTGTGGATGTACTACCCCGACGACCCGCGGTCGGGGATCGGCCTCGTGCGCAGCGGGACGACCGACGGACGCGGGGGGGAGGACAAGCTGCCGCTCGTGATCACCTATCCCGGCGACACGCCGGCGGGCGCGCCGGTGCCGACTCGACGAATGTGAGGGCCGACGATGCGGGTAAACGTCGTCACGAACTACAACGGCCGTGGGCTCGAGCGCGACGCCGACGTCATCTCCGCCCTCGTCGAGCGCGCCGGCCACCAGGTCCAGCCGGTGCAGTACGACCGCGAAGTGACAGGCCGGCCAGCGGAGCTCAACGTCTGCCTGGAGGTGGCGCCCGACTGGGCCTTCGCCCTGGCGCCGCGTTCCTGGTACCTGCCCAACCCCGAGTGGCTCGAGGAGCGCGAGGCCGCGCGCATCCTGCCGCGGTGCGAGCGCGTCCTGTGCAAGACCCGCGACGCTCTCCGCCTCCTGGCTCTGCGCACCGACCGCGCCGAGCTCGTCGGCTTCGCGTCGCGCGACCGGATGGACGCGGCGATGCCGCGCGAGCGGCGCTTCCTCTGCGTCTGCGGGAAGAGCATCGCCAAGGCCGCCGACGTCGCGATCGCCGCGTGGATGCGCTACCGGCCGGCCGCGTCTCTCACGGTCGTGGGCGCCTTGCACGCGCATCACCCGCCGGTGCCGGGCGTCATCTTCGCCGGCCACCTGTCCGACGAGGCGCTCCGGCATGAGCAGAACGCCGCGCTCTTCCACCTGGCTCCGTCCTGGTACGAAGGCTGGGGGCACTCGATCCACGAGGGCCTGTCGTGCGGCGCGATCGTCATGGTTCCCGACGCTCCGCCGATGAACGAGTGGGGCGGCTGCCCGCGTAGCCTGCGAATCCGCACGACAGAGCGCCGGGAGCAGCGCAGCGCGGTCACCTGCCGCGTGACGCCCGACGCCATCTACGCGGCCGCCGAGGCCTGCGCACGGATGACGGCCGACGAGGTCGCGGACGCGCGGACTCGAGCTCGCCGCCAGTTCGAGGAGGAGCGGGCGGACTTCGAGGCGCGGATGCTCTCCCTCCTGAGCGCCGCCTAGTCGCCCGACTTGCTCACGACAGGCGCAAGTAGCCGGCTGACTCGGCTGGCGTGAGCCTATGACTTGCGATGGCAAAGCGGCTGCGCGAGCTCAAGGTGGTCGAGATCAGCTTGGTCGACCGCCCGGCGAACAAGAGGCCGCTGCTTCTACTGCGGAGCGCGGACGAGATGGCCGAGCGACCCACCCTGACGATTCCCGAGGAGCTCCTGCCGGAGCTTCGCAAGGCCGTCGAAAGCGGGCGCCTGGCCGCCATGCTCAAGGGAGACCACCCCATGAAGAAGTGCCCCGAGTGCGGCGCCGAGATGTCCCCGGAGGACACCGAAAAGGGCGCGTGCCCGAAGTGCAAGGCGTCGCTCAAGGCCCAGGCCGAAAAGGCCGACAAGGAGAACGCGATGGACAAGGCCGCTTTCGAGGCGCTCACCAAGGCGCACGAGACCGCCAAGGCGCAGCTCGAGGAGCTCGCCAAGGCGCACGCGGAGACCAAGGCGGCGCTCGCCGAGGTCACCAAGAAGGCCGCCGAGGCCGAGGTCAAGCTCGCCGCGGAGACCGCCGAGCGCCAGCGCCGCGACGCCGTCGCCAAGGTCGCGAAGCACTACCCCAGCCTCGACCAGGCGAAGGTGGTCTCGCAGATCCTCAAGGCCGAGGGGCGCGGCAAGGAGGACGTCGAGGAGCTCGACGCCATCCTGAAGCAGGCCGAGGCGCTCGCCAAGGCCGGGACGACCGAGATCGGGACGTCGGCCGACGGCGCGGGCGGGGACGCCTGGGCGAAGATCGAAGCGGCCGCCGTGGCCATGGTCGCCAAGGGCAGCGAGAAGCTCACGCAGGCCCAGGCGATCGCGAAGTTCCTCGAGACCCCGGAGGGCCGGGACCTCCATCGCCAGTACCGGGCGGCCCAGCAGTAGGCCGAGGAGAGAGCCATGGCGTACGAAGCCTCTCAGTTCAAGATCGGGTCCCTGGTGGCGGCCGCGACCTCGACCGCCTACCAGTACCACGGCGTCTACGTGGACAGCTCGGGCAAGTGGGCGCTCGCCCAGGCCGGCCAGCGGTCCCTGGGCGTCCTGCAGAACGCTCCCGCCGCGAACGCCGCGGCGGAGGTGTGCGTGCTCGGCGTCACCAAGGCGGTCGCCGGCGGCATCATCGCCGCGGGCGCGGGCGTCTCGGTGGACGCCAGCGGTCACTTCATCACGGCGACCGACGCCGACCAGATCGCCGGCGTCGCCCTCGACTCCGCGGGCGCCAGCGGAGACATCTTCACGCTGTGGCTCCACTACGGCGGGGAGTTCCAGGCCAGTTCGCCGGCGTAGCCGGCTGACGAGGAGATAGCCATGCCGCAGCCGCATTCGGGTCAGGTTCACGTCGATCGGCCGCTGACGAACATCAGCACCGCCTACATCCAGTCGGCGGACGCCTTCGTGGCCGACAAGGTCTTCCCCGTCGTCCCCGTGCAGAAGCAGAGCGACCTGTACTTCAAGTACAGCCGCGACGACTTCTACCGTTCCGTCGCGAAGGTGCGCGCGCCGTCGAGCGAGTCCGCCGGCGGCGGCTACTCGCTGACCACGGACTCCTACTCCTGCATCCCGATCGCCGTCCACAAGGACGTCGACGAGCAGACGCGCGCGAACTCCGACGACCCGCTGAACGCGGATCGCGACGCGGCCATCTGGGTCACCCAGCAGATGCTCCTCAAGCGGGAGATCGACTGGGCCACGAAGTACTTCGCGACGGGCATCTGGGGCACCGCCGGCTCGACCGACCAGACCGGCGTGTCGGGCTCGCCCTCGACCAACGAGTTCAAGCAGTGGAACGACGAGGCCTCGACGCCGATCGACGACATCACGGCGCGGGCGAACGCGATCCTGACGGCCACCGGCGTTCTGCCGAACCTCCTGATGACGTCCTATGCCGTCTACCTGAAGATCAAGAACCACCCCGACATGCTGGACCGCATCAAGTACAGCTACCCGGGGATGCAGCCGGCCCAGATCACGCCGCAGATGATCGCCGCCGTGCTCGACCTCGATCGCCTGCTCATCGCGAAGGCCGTGCAGAACACGTCCAAGGAGGGCAACGCGACCCAGACCATCGCTGCCATCCTCGGGAAGGCCGCGCTGCTCGCCTACGCGGCCCCGAGCCCCGGCCTCATGACCCCGAGCGCCGGCTACACGTTCGCGTGGACCGGGCTCCTGGGCGCCGGCGCGGCGGGCTCGCGCATCGAGCGGTTCCCGATGGTGCACCTCAAGGCGGACCGCATCGAGGGCGAGATGGCCTACGACCAGAAGGTCGTGGCCTCCGAGCTCGGGTGCTACTTCGCGGCGGCCATCGCCTAAGGAGCGCCGTGCTCTACGTCGCCCTCAAGGAGCTGCGCTACCACGGTCGGACCTACCCGGCCGGCGCTCCTCTGCCCGACGGGATCGGCCGGTGGCCCGAGCTGCGCACCTGTCAGCGCCGCGGCTACGTCTCGAAGGATCGTCGGGCTGTTCTCGCCTCCGCCCCGTCGGCGGACTCCGCCGACGTCACCCCCAAGCGCAAGCGGAGGTAGGCGGCTTCGGCCGCCTGCGCCGCCATGCCGCTCACGACCCTCGCGACGGTGCGCCTGCTCATCGGCGACGTGGACTCTGCCGACTACGCTCTGACCGACGACCAGGTCCAGTACTTCCTCGACCTCTACTCGGACGACGCGCGCGCGGCCGCCCCGGACGCGGCCAACGCCGCGGCCAACATCCTCACCATGCGGGCGGTGGACGAGTCCACGGGGGCCATGTCGGTCACCCTCACGCGGCGCGCCGAGCTCTACCGCCAGCGCGCCGCGGAGCTCGGAGGGTCGGCGGGCTTCGGGCGGATGGCCGCGCCCTACGTGGGCGGCGTCCTGCAGTCGGAGCTCGACACCAGCGACGCCGACACGACGCGATCTCCCCGGCGCTTCACCCGGGTCACCCACGAGACGGACACCGACGATGACGCGGACAGTCTGGACTCGTGACAAGGACCGCGGCTTCAAGCGGATCGTCGCCACCCTGCGGGACGCGGCACGCTCCGAGGTCGCCATCGGATGGTTCCCCGACGCCGAGCACGGAAAGGAAGTGCTCGCCGAGCGGTCGAAGCTCACCCGGCGGTTCGAGTCCGCCGAGAAGGGCATGAACGACGCCGTCGCCCGCGCCGAGGCGAACCTCAAGGCGGGCAAGCGGGCGTCGATCGCGATCTCGCGCATGACCAAGCTCCGGGCGACGCGCGCCGCTCTGGAGGCGCACGAGAAGCGCCACGGGGGCTCGCTGGACGTGGTCACGACCGCGTCGATCGCGGCCTCGCACGAGTTCGGCACCGACAGCACTCCCGAGCGCCCGATCCTGCGGCCGGTCGTGGACGGCAACCGCCTCGAGTACCGAAAGCTGGTCCGGCGGCTGTGGGACAAGGTCTGCGCGCTCGAGATCACGATCGAGGGCGCCTTGGTCGTCCTCGGGTCGCGCATCGAGAGCGACGTCAAGCGCTGGATCACCGACGGCCCGCACCTCCCCAACTCGCCGGCCACGATCGCCCGCAAGGGCTCCTCGCGGCCGTTGATCGACACCGGCGTCATGCGCGACCAAGTGATGTTTCGCTACCAGGTCGGCGGACGGGTGAAGACGTGAGCACGATCCGCCGCAGCTCGCGCTTCTTCTCGACGGTGACGCGGTACCGGCGGGGCGCCGGCTCGTACGTCGCCGGAGAGTGGGTGGACGGCACCCTGACGACGTCGAGCCTCACGGCCAGCGTCCAGCCGGCGGGCGGGCAGGACCTGCTACGCCTGCCCGAGAGCCTGCGGACGCGCGACGCGGTGAAGGTGTTCGTCGGGCCCGGCGAGCTCCGCACGGCCGACGAGCGCACCGGCCTCGCCGCCGATCGCATCCTGCACGAGGGCGAGGAGTACGAGGTGGTGGGCGTCGAGGAGTTCACGGCCACCCAGATGCCGCACGTCGAGGCCATGGCCGTCCGGGTGGATCGGGCGGGCCTGTCGTTCGCGGAGTCGCCAGCATGAGCGCCTCGGCCGACATGACCCGCGTCGAGACGGCCCTGCGGAAGTGGGTCGAGCTCGCGCTGGTGGGCACGACGGCGGAGGGGCACGTCATCCTGGGCAGGCAGGGAAGGCCCCGGCCGGTGCGGCCCTACGCGACCGTGGGGGTGGACGTCGTCCAGACCCGCGGGCACGACGAGCGGCGCGACCTGGGGGCGGACGGCTCCCGGCGCGTCGTCGGCCCGCGCGTGGTCCTGGCGACCATCCAGCTCTTCGGAGCCGGGGCCCTCGGCTTGGCCGAGCAGGTGCGCTCGAGCCTGCAGCTCGAGGCCGTGAAGGCGCTCCTGCGGGTCGACGCGGTGTCGGTCCTTGGCCCGCCCGACGCCGTCCAGAACGTCGCCACGGGCCTGGAGACGGACATCGAGGAGCGGGGCGCCTTCGAGGCGCGCTTCGCCTACGCATCCGACCAGACGGAGTCCCTCGGCCGGATCGACGACGTGGAGATCGCCGAGGAGTACGAGGACCCCGCCGGCACGACCGTGCTGACGCAGACGCAGTGGGTGCCGGAGAGCCCGGCCTAAGAGGAGGAAACCATGGCGCTCGCCGACGTGATCAACCTGACCATCACCCGCCACTCGCGGCCGCTCGAACGCGCGGGCTTCGGGACCATGCTCTTCCTGGCGATGCACCGGGCGTGGAGCGACCGCATCAAGTACTACGACCAGCCCGACGACATGCTCGACGACGGCTTCTCGTCCACCGACGAGGCCTATCGGGCGGCGGTGTCGTACTTCGCGCAGAGCCCCAAGCCCGAGCAGATCGCCATCGGGCGCCTGGCAACCGCCGACGCGGTGTCGCTGCTCGTGGACACGGTGGCGAACGCCTATCGATACAAGGTGTGGCTCGACGGGATCGGCTTCGACTACACGTCCGACGCCACCGCGACCACGAACGAGATCGAGGCGGGGCTGACCTCGGTCATCAACGACGGCTACACCATCGGCGCGGCTTCGACGTCGGCCAAGACGTTCACCATCACCGGCAACCATCTGGCGTCGATCGTCGCGGGCGAGCAGTTCCGCGTGATCGGCTCGAGTGCCAACGACGGCACCTACACGGTGGCGTCGGCCATCCTGTCCTCGGGCAACACGGTGATCGCGGTGGACGAGGCGATCGCCTCGGAATCCGGGAACATGGGCGCCGTCAAGTCGCTGAACGCGGTGACGGCGACCAACTCGCTGGTCTGGGACGGCGTGATCTCGATCGCCCCCGACGTGGCCTCGACCGTTGTCCGCATGACCGCCGGCGACAACCTGCACCTGGAGTACGACCTGAGCGGGACGATGGCGGCCAACCTCACGGCCATCGAGGCCGAGGACTCCACCGGCTGGTACGCCGTCTCCCTGGCGCACCAGTGGGAGACGACGGCGAGTCCGGCCGCGGACAACGACCAGGTTGACGTCGAGGAGGCGCTCGCCGACCTCATCGAGACCCGGCGCAAGCTGTTCGTCCAGGCGTCGCCGGCGAGCGCGATCATCGACTCGACGCTCGCCGCCGACGACCCGACGACCGGATCGATCGCGGCCCGCGTGAAGGACAAGGGGTATGCCCGCACGGCCATCCTCTACAGCGGCCAGGCCGACAACGGGCTCGACATCGCGGGCGGGAGCCCGGACCCGTACGCGGACGCGGCGTGGCTCGGCTCGCGGCTGCCCTGGGATCCGGGGCGGGAGACGTGGAAGTTCGCCAAGCTGACCGGCGTCAGCTCCGACGACCTCACGACGACCCAACGCACCAACTGCCTGGCGAAGTCCGCCAACTGCTACGCGCCCTTCACGACCTCGCGCGCCATCACCGAGGACGGCACGGTGGCGACTGGCGAGTTCATCGACGTCATCCGGCTGATCGACGCCATCTACGACGCGGTGACGACCGAGGTGGCGGACGCGCTCCTGAACCCCGAGAGCCCGCTCGCCAAGGTCCCCTACACCGACGAGGGGATCGCCGTCATCGAGGCGGCCATCCGCAAGGCCCTCGACCCCTACACCGGCACGACGCGCGGGCTCGCCAGCTACACCGTGACGGTGCCGACGGCGGCCAGCGTCTCGGCGACCGACAAGGCGAACCGCGTCCTCCGGGGCGTGTCGTTCACGGGCGTCCTGTCGGGCGCCGTCCACTCGACGGTCATCACCGGCAACGTGACGGTCTAAGGAGGCACCGATGTCGACCCCCGTGGCCACGTACGATCCGAGCGCGACCCAGATCATCCTGGGCGCCACGCCAATGTCGGGATTCGCCGACGGCACCTTCGTCAGCGTCGAGCAAGACGAGGACAGCTTCTCCACGAAGACCGGCGCCGACGGCGAGGTCGCGCGCGCGAAGCGCGTCGGCCGGACCGGGACGATGAAGCTCACGCTGCTCGCGACGTCGATCATGAACGCCGTCCTCTCCGCCTACAACGCGGCCGACACCGTCTTCCCCGTGCTCGTCAAGGAGGGGGCATCGATCGTGTTCGCCTCGGACGGCTGGGTCCAGAAGCCGGCCGCCTTCGAGCGAGGCACCGACGTCGCCGATTGCGAGTGGACGATCCGCCTGAAGAACGTCGCCATCACGCACGGCGGCAATCCGTAGCTCTGTCGCCGGCTGACTCCCACCTGCTCATGGTGGGAGCATGCTCACCGCGCACACGAAGACCATCGACGGCCAGGAGTGGACCGTCACGACCCTCCCGGCCGGCGTCGGCATGGAGATCGGGTCGAAGCTGATCCGCCTTCTCGGGCCCGCCCTCGGCAAGGCCGTGTCGGCCGCCGCGTCCCCCGGGCAATCGCTTCTCGACTCCGAGTCCCTGCCGGCCATCGGGGAGGCGCTCACGGCCCTGTCCTTGTCGCTCGGGGACCCAGAGGCGGTGGCGTTGGTGAAGCGCCTGGTGACGACCGGCGTCCACTGCGGGACCACGGAGGTCACCCTCAAGACGTTCGACATTCACTTCGCCGGCGACTACCTCACGATGCTGAAGGTGGCCGCCTTCGCGATCGAGGCCAACTTTGGCCTCCCTTTCGGCTCATGGGCGAGCGCCGCCCAAGACGGCGTGGTGAGGATGCTGGCCTCGCGACCTCGCCCGAGCGGATCCTCGGGGAGCTCTGCGGCCGGAGAGTAGCCGAGCGGTCTCAATTCTGGCGCCCGGTGACGGGAGGCCTGGCATCGGGCCTTGTCGAGGTGGAGGAGCGGTGGAGCGTCCTCGACCTGGTGGAGGCCCACCTGCTGCTCGACTGGCAGGAGGAGGCCGAGCGGATCCGCCGGAAGCGGGCGGAGAAGGAGCCGCGCCCGGGCGCGCGGTGACTGGGGCGGCGGTACCGTAGAGGGCATCCATGGGCGTCGTTCGCGAACTGCTCACGAAGTGGGGGTTTTCCATCGACCCCAAGCCGCTCGAGAATCTCGAGCGGACGGTCGAGGACGTGAAGCGCGGCGTCCAGCTCGCCGGCACGGCCGTTGTGGCGGCCGCCGCGGGACTGTTCGGGCTCGCCGAGGCGGCGCGTCGCTACATCGACGACCTCGACGAGATGGCCCAGTCGGTGGGCGTCAACACCCAGTTCTTCGCCGAGCTCACCGCCGCGGCCAAGCTGGGCGGCGCCGAGATGCAGGACGTGGGGGCGTCCGTCGGGATCCTGCAGAAGCGTATCGTCGATGCGCGCGGGGGGAACGAGGAGGCCGTCAAGTCGTTCAAGGCGCTCGGCATCAACCTCCGCGACCTGAAGAAGCTGCCGACCGAGGCCATCCTGATGAAGATGGCCGACGGCCTGAAGGGCGTCGACGACCCAGCGAAGCGGGTATCGCTGGCCCTGGACCTCCTGGGACGGGGTGGAAAGAAGCTCATCCCCACCCTGATCGGTGGCTCGGAGGCGATGGTCGGCCTCGGCGACGAGGCGCGGGAGTTCGGCCTCGTGCCCGGGCAGGACGCGATCGATGCGGCCAACGCCATGGAGCTGTCCATGGCTCGCCTGAAGGGCATCGTCGGCGGCCTCGCGCTGCAGGTCGGGACCGCCCTGATGCCGGTGGTGACCGACGTCGCCAAGCGGCTCATGGAGTGGGTGAAGGCCAATCGCGACCTGATCGCCACGCGGATCGACGCCTTCGTCCGCGGTCTGCAGGTGTTCATCGCCAAGGCCTGGGAGGTCACGACCGGGTTCGTCAACGCGATGATCGACCTGGCGCGCTGGTGCCGCGAGAACGAGGCAGCCTTCGGTGCGATCAAGGGCGTGCTCGTCGCGTTCCTCGCGGCCATGGCCGTGGCCAAGGTGATGCAGTTCGTTTCGGCTCTGAAGGGCCTGATCCTCACCGTCCGGGCCCTCGGACTGGTGATGGCCGCCAACCCCATCAGCGCCATCATCGTCATGCTGGCCATGACGATCGCTGGCGTTGTCGCGGCCTGGGACGACTACCGGTGGGCCGCCTGCCAGGCGTGGTTCGCCGTGAAGGAGCTGTGGGACGGCGTGGCGAAGTGGTTCATGGCGACCATCGCGCTGCCCCTGTGGGACGCCTGGAACGGCTGGTGCCTGATGGTGCAGGACGCCACGACTGCGACCGCCAACTTCTTCAAGGCGGCCTGGCAAGGCGTGGCCGACTGGTTCGACAAGTACGTCGTGAACCCGGTCAAGACCGTCCTGAGCGCGCCCGGCCGGTTCGGCGAGTGGATCGCCGACCAGGTGAACGGGGTCTCTCACTCCCCCGGTCGTCCCGGATCCCCCGAGTCCGGGCTGACCGCCGACCCCAGCTCGACCGGCCTCCGGTACAACGCACCCCTGGCGGCCACCATGCTGCCCCAGGGCGGCCGCGGAGGCGGGGCCTCCCTCTCGGTCGGGGCCATCAACGTCTCGGTCGCCGGGGGCTCCCAGGCGAGCGCCAGCGACATCGGGGCGACGGTGCGCGCGGCCATCCGGGACGAGTGGAACTACCTGGCGCGGTCCGCCGCGCTCGACGTGGGGTAGCCGATGGCCGTGCGAGTCCTCGACATCCTCTTCGGCGGGCAGAGCACGACGGAGATCCAGTCGCTCTCCCGCTCGTTCAAGTTCGACGCGGTCATCAGCCGCGCTCACTCCATGAGCTCGCAGATCCCGGACTCGGTCATCGAGGACGGCTCGACCATCACCGACCACGTCATCCTCGACCCCAGGACCCTGACGATCGAGGCGATGGTCTCCGACCACCCGATCGACCGGACCGCGCGGACCGCCGCAGCGGCATCCGCGCAGACCCGCTCCGAGACGGCGGCCGCCCTGCTCGAGTCCCTCTGGGAGGGCAAGGAACTCCTCCGGGTGGTGACCCGGCTCCACATCTACCGCGACATGGTGATTGAGCGGCTGGACTTCTCGGAGTCGGCCGAGGTCGGCGAGGCCCTGTCGGTCTCGATGAGCCTGCGGGCGATCCGCAAGGCCAGCCTGGTGACGGTCCCGATCGCGAAGCTCGCGGCCGCGCAGAAGGATCTGGCGGCCGGCAAGATCCAGCGCGGGCGGAAGGCCCCCAAGGCGGCGAAGTCGGCGCAGCTCGACAGCCTCCGCAAGGCCGCGGTGGCTGCCGGCCACCCCGGCGCGGCCCCCGTCCAGTCGGTGACCCCATGAGCTTCGTCGTCCCCGTCGACCCGACGGCGTCCGACTACGAGCAGGAGGTGGTGCTCGGCGAGACGACCTACCGCATGCGGCTGACCCACAACTCCCGTGACGATGCCTGGTACCTGTCGCTCTTCGGGGCGTCGGGCGAGGCGTTGGTTCTCGGCGTGCGGGTGCGGCTTGAGGAGCCGGTGCTCGGCGCCTACGTGGGGCCGGACCTGCCGGATGGCCTGCTCGTCGTGGCGGACCCGGAGGGCGACCGCGTCGAGCCGGGGCGAAGCGGCCTGTCGGACGACATCAAGATGCTCCTATTTATGCCGACGGCGGAGCTTGGGTGAGCGAGCTCTACGATCGCGCAGCGGTGCTCGAGGTCGGGCCCGCCGGCGGGAGCGGGGTCAAGATCGATAGCCGCGGCGACCTGGTGGACTCCGGGGAGGGCCTTCGGATCGCTTTCGACATCACCAAGACGATCCAGTCGTCGGCGAACAAGGCGCGGATCCAGGTCTACAGCCTCGCCCAGGCCACGCGCGACCGGATCTCCAAGGGCGACGTCGTGCGGCTGCGGGTCGGCTACCAGGACGCGCTCGAACTGGCCTACGAGGGGGAGGTGTCCCGATCGCAGAGCGGGCGTGCCGGGCCCGAGATCGTGACGACGATCGAGTGCGGAGACGGCGTCGAGGCCTTCAAGGCACAGGACTGCAAGCGCACCTTCCCGGCCGGGACGACCGTCTCGGCGGTGGTGCAGGCGGTGGCCAGGCGGTTCACCGAGGCCCTGCCGGACGACAAGTCGAACCCTGTGACGTGGGGGCCGACGGCCAAACGCAAGACCAAGGCGGCCAGGCTGTCGACTCGCACGCTCGCCCAAGACCTTGCTGCGCTCGAGCGGGGGCTCAAGCTGCAGGGGTTCTCGACCGTCCTCCGCCGCTCGATGTCGGTCGCCGGCAACGCGCGCGACGTCATGGACGCGCTGGCGCGGATGTGGCGGTTCGACTGGTCCGTGCAGGACGGCGCCCTCCAGGCGGTCGGCTACGGCGCCTCGCTTGTGGGCTCGGCGACGATGCTGTCGTCGGCGACGGGCCTGCTCGGCATCCCGGAGGTGACCAACTTCGGCGTCAAGGTGACGGCGCTCCTCATCCCGACGGTGCGGCCAGGGGCGATGCTCAAGCTGCAGTCCGCCACGGCGACCGGCCAGTACCGCGTCGAGACCGTCCACCTCCAGGGCGACACCCGCGGCCAGGGGTGGACCGTCGAGGCCGAGGCGAGGAGCCTGTAGGATGCCAGCAGAAACGGAAGGCCAGCCGACCCTGGGGGGGCTCCTGCGGTCCGCCGCCGAGCTCGCCGCCCGGGGCATCCGGGTGGCGATCCCCGCGGTCGTGGTGTCCTTCGACGCCACCAAGGCGACGTGCTCCGCCCAGCCGCTCATCCAGGAGCCGCTCAAGCTAGGGGGGCACTCCGCCGATCCAGCGCTCGCCGACGTGCCAGTCCTCTACCCTGGAAGCGCACGGAGCTCGGTCCGGTTCCCGCTCGCGAAGGGCGACACCGTCCTCCTGGTGTTCCTCGACCGCGCATCCGACGAGTGGGCGCTCTCGCTCCTCCTCTCCGAGGCGACGGCCCCCAAGGAGAAGCAGCCGGCCGAGCGCCGGTGGCACGACTACACCGACGCCGTGGCGATCCCCGTCGCCACCAAGGCGCCGGCGAGCCGCTTGGTGGCGACCTCCGCCATGCAGGTCCAGCACGGCACGACCACGCTCGAACTGACCGCCTCGGGGACGGTGCTCGCGCACACGGGCACCTCCGCCGAGGCGCTCCCGCTCGCGACCAAGGCCGACCTCGACAGCCTGAAGACCGTCTTCGACGCATGGGTGGTTGCCCCATCGGACGGCGGCGGGGCCCTGAAGACCGCTCTCGAGTCCTGGACGCCTGCGGGCACATCCGTCCTCAAGGGCAAGTAGCGCCGGTCGCGAGGTGACTCGCGCCGCCCTACCGTGGAGGCGGTGGCGACGATCTGCGATCTGGCGCTCGACCCCGACACCCTCGACATCCTCGTCGCGGACGGGGACATCGCGCTCATCTACGACGCCGATGTCGTGGCCCAGCGGCTACGCCTGCGTCTCTCGCGAGTGCTCGGGGAGTGGTTCCTGGACGCCACCTCCGGGGTTGACTACCTCGGCGAGGTCTTCGCCAAGCAGACGGCGTCCGAAGCGGCGATCCGTGACGCGATCCTGTCCACGCCCTACGTGCGCGGGCTCGACACGTTCGAGGCCAGCGTAGACCAGGCGACCCGCCGCCTGTCGGTCGAGTTCTCGGCCGACACGGAGTTCGGGACGGTGTCCGTCCTGGTGGAGGCCCCGTGACGACCTACGGCCTGACGACCCTCGGGTTCTCGATCAAGCGCCTCGACACCATCCTGCAGGAGCTCAAGGACGGCGTCGCTGCCTCCTTCGGGGCGGACGGCGTGACCGTCCAGACGGGCGACGAGTCGGGCTTCGGCCTGCTCTGCGGCATCCTCTCGAAGCAGCTGGCCGAGCTTTGGGAACTCGCACAGGCGGTCTACGCCAGCCAGTACCCGGCGACCGCGGCGGGTGCCGCGCTCGACAACGTCCTCGCGCTCGGCAACGTCCTCCGCAAGGCCGCCACCGCCTCGACGGCGTGGCAGCTCCTCGCCGGCGACGTGGGGACCGTGATCCCCGAGGGGAGCCTCGTCGAGCACGAGGGCAGCGCGGCCCGGTTCGCGACGACCGCCGATGTGACGCTCTCGGG
>CAZCJT010000024.1:0-14616 GCA_964498565.1 uncultured Acidimicrobiaceae bacterium | reverse complement strand
CTCGTCGCCGAGGCCTTCCCCGACGGCGCCCCGCCGGCGCTCCGGCTGCTCACCGATGACTCCGGCACGCAGACCGCCATCGCCGGCATCCTGGGCGAGCAGCTCGGCGCCATCGGGGTGGAGCTGGCGCCGGTGGCGGTCGACGCCGCCACGTACGGGAGCTTCCTCGGCGTCGGCCAGCAGCAGCTGTTCGTGTACACCACGCTCGGCGTCGGGCTCAGCCCGGCCAGCCACCTGCTGCCATGGCACTCCACCTCGCCGGACAACCTGGGGGCCTACGGGCAGGGCCTGGTGGACGAGGCGATCCGTGCCGCGGTGGCCGAGCCCGACCCGGCGCTGCGGGCCGCACGGTGGCGTGAGATCGAAGCGGCCGTGCTCGCCGACGTGCCGGTGGTGCCCCTCGCCCAGCTGCGCACGGTGGCCGTCGTCAGCGAGCGGGTGCGGGGCCTGCAGGTGCGATCCGACGGCTCGATCGACGTCTCCGCGGTGGAGCTCCGGGGCGGTTGAGACCCGTCATCGAGGGAGCTGCGCGCTTGTCGGGCCTCGCAGTGGGTCGGCTAGGTTTGTTCGTCCTGGTCCGAGTGGCGGAATTGGTAGACGCGTCGGCTTGAGGGGCCGGTGGCCGCAAGGCCGTGGAGGTTCAAGTCCTCTCTCGGACACTCGAAATGAGGTCCCGGGCGCAGCTCGGGGCCTCATTCGCGTGCCGCTGCCCTTAGACCGGAGTCAGATCAGATAATCTGATGTCATGCCCGAGGTCAGCGCCACTGATGCCGCACGGAACTTCTCTGATCTGCTGGATGCCATCGAGCATCGCGGGGAGCACTTCACCATCGTCCGGCGGGGAAAGGTCATCGCCCATCTCGAGCCGGTGAGTCCTGGACGGGGCGCAGACGTGAAGCGGCTGCTCCAGGAGCATCGTGCGGACTCGGCTTGGACCGACGACCTGGTAGCAGTTCGGGAGATGGTCGAGATGCAACACCGTCGATGACCCGGCTGCTGCTCGACACCACGTTCCTCATCAGCGCGGAACGCACCTCTGAACCCGTCGACGAGCTGATCGCCGAGGACGACGACGCCGCCATCGCCGCCATCACGCTGGCCGAACTACGCGTGGGCGTCCGCTTGGCCGACGGAACCCATCGAGCAGGACGACAGGCGTTCGTCGATCTCGTGGTCGATGTGCTGCCCGTCGTGGGCTACGACGTCGACGTTGCCGCGGCGCATGCCGAGCTGCTCGCGCATGTGCGTCGATCCGGCACTCCTCGCGGTGCTCACGATCTCATCATCGCCGCCACGGGCCTGGCGACCGGCCGGACCATCGTCACCGCCGACCGGGTGGCCTTCGACTCACTCCCAGGAATCGAGGTGCGCGCTCACCGGTGACCCTCGATGCGACGCTCGGCGTCGCCCGACTTCGACACCAGATCGAGCACCTTGCGCACCACGCCGTGGGCGTGGTCCACGGTGAGCGATCCGCCCCGCGCGGCGAGCCGGCTGCGAGCGTCCTCGAGCACGTCCACGCCGTGGCTGGTGCACAGGCGCAGCTCGGACATGTCGACGACGATGGTCGAGATCCCGTCGGCCACCAGGCCGTCGAGCATGCGGCGCAGCACCGGCGCCGTGGACGGGCCGAGGTCGCCCACCACGTGGACGCGCGCCGCCTCGTCGTGGTGGTGCAGCACGGCCGAGGCCGAGAAGATGGCCCCGTCGACGTCGCGCCACACCCGATCGGATCGGGAGCGGAGGGGCGGTGTGTCGAGGTCGGTCATGCAGGTCACTCCGGGTCCGGGGACGACGTCGTCGTCGCTCGAGGCTCACCGAGGTCCTGGGTGACTCGCCGTGGGGATGTGCCCGAATCGGACAGATCCCCCGGCCCCCCGACCATATCGTCGACCGTCGCCGGAGGGAACCCCCTTCGTCACGGGATGTGCGCCGGGCCGCACGACCCGCATGCGCCCAGCACCTACATTCGGCGCCATGGCTGCTTCGGTCGACCTCGCGCGCCACGTCCGGGACGTGCCCGATTGGCCGGAGCCGGGGGTGGTGTTCAAGGACATCACCCCGCTGCTCGCCCACCCGGAGGCGCTGGCTGCCACCGTGGCCGCCCTGGCCGGCCCCTTCGAGGGGCGAGGGGTGACCACGGTGGTCGGCATCGAGGCCCGGGGCTTCCTGGTCGGGGCGCCGGTGGCGCTCCACCTCGGCGCCGGGTTCGTGCCCGTCCGCAAGCCGGGCAAGCTGCCGGGGCCGACCGAGTGCGAGGAGTACGCGCTCGAATACGGCGTCGACCGCCTCGAGATCCATGCCGACGCCATCGCGGCAGGGGAGCGGGTGCTGGTGGTCGACGACGTCATCGCCACCGGGGGGACGGCGGCCGCCACGTTGCGGCTCGTGGAGCGACTCGGCGGCGAGGTCGTCGGCCTCGGCTTCGTGATCGAGCTCGACTTCCTCGACGGGCGATCGCAGCTCGGCGGCCACGAGCTCGTGTCGCTCCTGCACTACTGATGGCCTCGCCCCTCGTCGTCGTCGCCCTCCGGAGCGAGGCCGCCCACCTCCGCGGCCACGACCTCGTGCTGACCGGCATCGGCAAGGTCTCGGCCGCCGTGGCCGTCACCCGCGCCATCTCCGAGCGGCGCCCGCCCTTCGTGCTGAACATGGGCACCGCCGGCGCACTGCGGGACGGCCTGGAGGGCGTACACCGCATCGGACGGGTCGTGGAGCACGACGTCGACCACGACTTCCTGCGCCAGCTGACCGGCGAGGACAGCGTCGGGGAGATCGTCCTCGACCCCGACGAACGGACCACGCTGGCCACCGGCGACGCCTTCGTCTCCGACCCCGCGGTCCGGCTCGCCCTGGCCGAGCGGGCCCATCTGGTGGACATGGAGGGCTTCGCCGTGGCCCGGGCCTGCGCCGCCGCCGGGGTCGAGTGCCGGATGGTGAAGGTGGTGTCCGACACCGCGTCGGACGACGCCGCCGGCACGTGGAAGGCCGAGGCGGACCGCACCGCCCGGTTGATCGCCCAGGCGGTCTCGGACCACCTCTGAGGCGATGCCCGTCAGCCGAGCGAGGACATGACCCGCAGGCGATCGTCGAGGGCCACGTCCTCGAGCAGCGATGAGACGAGGTGCTCGGCCTGCACCGTGGCCTCGTCCAGCGGCGAGGGCGACGGGGAGTGCGTAGAGGAGCCCGCCGAACTCGGTCAGGACCTTCGGCCCTGTCGGCCTCGTCCCGGCGTTCGTAGCTTCTCCCTTGAGGACCGGAAGAACGACGGAGGACGCCATGACGACCATCCAGGCACCGACCATCGACCCGGAGCGCACGCTGGGGGAGCTGGTGGCGGAGCGACCGTCCCGAGCCCGCGTGCTGGAGCGGGCCGGCGTCGACTACTGCTGCCACGGAAACCGGCGCCTGGTGGACGCTGCGACCGAAGCCGGGCTGGATCCGGAGGCGCTCGCCGCCGCCCTGGCCGTGGTGACCGACACCGAGGGCGCCCACATCGACCGGCTCGACTCGGTGTCGCTGGTGGACCACATCCTGTCGACCCACCACGCCTACCTCCACGAGGAGCTGCCCCTGCTCGACGCCCTGGCCACCAAGGTGGCCGGCGTCCACGGCGGGCGGCACCCGGAGCTGGCCGACGTCGCCCGCCTGGTGGGCGAGATCCGCCTCGACCTGGAGCCGCACCTCGCGAAGGAGGAGGCGGTGCTGTTCCCCGCCATCCGCCGGGCCGCCGACGGCCCCACGTCCGACGCCTCCGGGTCGCTCTCGGACCCGATCCGCGTGATGCTGGCCGAGCACGACCGGGCCGGCGACCTGCTGGCCGCGCTGCGGCAGGCCGCCGGCGACTACGTGGTGCCCGACGACGGGTGCGCCAGCTACCGATCGCTCTACGAGCGGCTGGCCCACCTCGAGGCCGCCACATCCACCTGGAGAACAACGTGCTGTTCCCAGCGGTGGTGGGCCCAGGCTGACGCCGGGTCAGCGGCCAGCCCGGGCGGTGGCCGTGTCGCGCAGGCGCACCGCCCGGTCGAGGGCGTCGAGGGCAGCGCGGGCGCCGGCGCGCATGGGGTCGTTGGCCTCCAGTGCGCCCTCGGACACGCGCTCGTGCACGAAGGGGATCGGGACCTCGGAGACGTACTGCAGCCGCACGGCGGTGAGGACCGGCTTGATCAGCTGGATGGCGCGCAGCCCGCCGGACACGCCGCCGTAGCCCACGAGGGCGACCGGCTTGTCGTTCCACTCGTGCCACAGGAAGTCGATGGCGTTCTTGAGCACCGCGTTGAAGCCGAAGTTGTACTCCGGCATCACGAAGGCGAACGCATCGGCGCGGCTGATCGTCTCGGACCAGCGGCGGGTGTGGTCGTGCTCGTACTCCTGGAGCCGGGGGTGCTTGGGCTCGTCGAAGAAGGGGAGGGCCACGTCGGCGAGGTCGACCACCTCGACGTCGAAGCCCTGGTGGTCGCGCGCCGCGGCGGCGAACCACTCACCCACGGCCGGGCCGACCCGGCCGGGTCGGGTGCTGGCGATGATGACCTGGAGCAGTGGCATGCCGGGGACCTACCCGGGCATGCCACCTGCCATCACGGATCAGCTGGGGTCGTCGGTGTACCGCAGGTAGGGCTTGACCTCTTCGACCTTGTCGGCGCCGAAGCGCTCCTTCGCGTCCTCGGTCGACATGGCCGGGGACACGATGACCCGATCGCCCTTGTTCCAGTCGGCCGGCGTGGCCACGGGGGCCGAGTCGGTGAGCTGGAGGGCGCCCACGACGCGCAGCAGCTCGTCGAAGTTGCGGCCCACGGACTTCGGGTACGTCAGCGTGAGGCGCACCTTGTTGTTCGGGTCGATGATGAACACCGAGCGGACGGTGGAGGTGTCGCCCTCGCCGGGGTGGATCATGTCGTAGAGCTCGGCGACCTTCTTCTCCGGGTCGGCGACGATCGGGAAGTTCAGCTCGGTGCCACCGACCTCGGAGATGTCCGGGGCCCAGCCCTTGTGCGACTCGACGTCGTCGACCGAGATGGCCACCACCTTGGTGTTGCGCTCGGCGAACGCGTCCTTCATGGCGGCGGTGCGGCCCAGCTCGGTGGTGCAGACGGGCGTGAAGTCGGCAGGGTGGCTGAACAACATCGCCCAGCTGTCCTTCTTCCATTCGTGGAAGTCGATCTGACCCTCGGTCGTGTCGGCGGTGAAGTTCGGAGCCTCGTCACCCAGGTGGATGCTCATCGGCATTTCCTTTCGATGGTTCGTCTTTCGAAGGGGGCGTCTTGCTACAGACCCAGGTCTAGGACCTGGGCTCCCCCGAGGCAACGCCTCCGCGGACCGGACTGTTCCCTCCGCTCGACGGCGACGAGGGAGTGGGGTGGACCGGGGCGCCGGGGCCGCTACGGTGACGCCAGGCCCTTGAAACCCGGCCGCGTGATCGGGTCGTCGAAGGTCTGCAGTTGGAGCATGTGATGCAAGGAATCTGGACCGAGGAGCTCGCTCCGCTGGTCGTGGCCGACAGCCCCTCGTCGCAGCGGCTGGCCGCTCGCGTCGTCGTCACGGGCATCGGTGATCGGCCCGTCCACGCCGCTCTCGCCTTGCGTGGCGAGCTGTGCGCCGTCACCACGCCGGTCGTGGCCGATGCGCTCGACCGCCTGCTCGCGCTGGGCGTCGTGGACGTCCGCTTCGATCTGGTCGAGCTGCGCCTCTGCACGTCGGCCGGCATCGACCTGTGGGTCGATGTCGCGGCCCGCCTCCTGCCCACCGGAGGTGACCTGCGCCTGGACGGCGCGGCAGGCGTGGTCCGCCGGGCGCTCGACGCCGTGGGCGTCAGCGACTCCGGCACCGTCGTGCGCCGCGAGGACCGATGACGCACCAGCACATCCTCCGTCGGAGCGGCATGGGTGCGCGCCATCGCGGGTAGCGAGGCGGGACACCCCCACGACGGAAGGACCGACCGATGAGCGAAGACCGCCCCCACGGCACCGACACCCCCACCGGCACCGACCCCGACGCCAAGTGGAATGAGCCCGGCTACGAGGACAAGTCCCTCGGCCAGGCGGTCGAGCAGGACAGCGAGCTCGCCGACGAGCTGCTGGACGAGGCCGGTGGCGACACCGGCGAGGCCGAGCGCCGCTTCGAGCAGGAGAGCCACGGCTCCGAGGCGCGGGAGCGCCAGGGTCGTCCCGAGACGAGCTGACATGACAGATCACGAGCAGCTCGAGGCGGAGGCACGCAGCGGTTCCAGCGGGACCACGTCGATGGAGGACCTGAGCGAGGTCCTGGACGAGGACAAGCTGGGTGGGGACTACCCACCGGACGAGCCAGTCGGTGCCTTCGAATACGGCGTCACACCGATGGAGCAACGGGTGCAGGAGCCCATCGACGAACGGGTGGAGCGGGAGGTCCCCGAGCCGATGCCCGAGGACGAGCCCGACGTCGACCGGATCGCCGGCGACGACCTCCCCGTGGGCGACGTCGGGTCGGGCGACACCACGACCTACGACGTGGTCACCGAGCGCTCGGGAGACCTGAGCGCCGAGGAGGCGGCGGTGCACCTCCGCGAGCTGCCGTGATGCGAGCACGATGAGATGACGGACCAGCTCGTCGAGCTGGCGCGCGACCGCTTCGGCTTCGACGAGCTGCGTCCCGGGCAACGGGAGGCCGTCGAGTCGGTCCTCGCGGGCCACGACACGCTCGCCGTCATGCCCACCGGATCGGGCAAGTCGGCCATCTACCAGCTCGCCGGTCTGCTGATCGACGGGCCGACCATCGTGGTGAGCCCGCTCCTCGCCCTCCAGCACGACCAGGTCGAGTCCATCGACGACTACGACCTCGACGGCGGAGCAGCGCAGCTGAACTCGACGTTGTCCGCCGCCGAGCGCGCCGACCTGTTGGCACGGCTGTCCGCGGGGACGCTGGAGTTCTGCTTCCTCGCACCCGAGCAGCTGACCCGTCAGGACACGCTCGACGCGCTCCGAGCCGCCGGCCCCAGCCTGTTCGTGGTCGACGAGGCCCACTGCATCTCGTCGTGGGGCCACGACTTCCGGGCCGACTACCTCCGCCTCGGTGCGGTGATCGACGACCTCGGTCACCCCACCGTCCTGGCCCTCACCGCCACCGCCTCGGCGCCGGTCCGCGACGAGATCGTGTCCGCCCTGCGGATGCGCGACGCCGCCGTCATGGTCTTCGGCTTCGACCGCCCCAACCTGCACCTGTCGGTCGAGCGCCGGTCCGACGCCCGGGCCGCCGACGCGGCGGTGGCCGAGCACGTCGCCGGGATCGAGGGCACGGGGCTGGTCTACGTCGACACCCGGGCCCGGGCCGAGGAGCTGGCCGAGGTGCTCTCTGGTGGCGACCGGCCGGCGTTCGCCTACCACGCCGGCCTCGACGACGACGAGCGTGCGGCAGTGCACGAGCGGTTCTCCGACGATGCGCCCTGCGTGGTGTGCGCCACCGTGGCCTTCGGGCTCGGGGTCGACGTCGCCCACGTGCGCTTCGTCATCCACGACGCGGCACCGGAGTCGCTCGACGCCTACTACCAAGAGGTCGGCCGGGCCGGCCGTGACGGTGCGCCGGCCTGGGGCGTGCTGGTCGACCAGATCGCCGAGGACGGCATCCGGACGCACTTCGCCGGATCCACCAAGGTCCCCGGCGACGTGCTCCACCGCATCGTCGCCGCCGTGCGGGCCGGTGACGAGCCCCTCGACATCGTCGACCTCGCCGAGCAGGCCGACATCTCCGAGACCCGCCTGCTCGTGGCCGTGTCCCGCCTGGAGGAGCTCGACGCCGTGGCGCTCGACGCCGACGGCACCATCACGGCCGGCCCGTCGGAGGCCGACCGCAGCGAGATCGTGGCCCAGGTGCTCGAGCGCCAGGACAGCTTCGGCGCCGCCGAGCGGGACCGGGCCGACCTCGTGCGCCGCTACGCCGAGACCCGGCAGTGCCGGTGGCGTCAGCTGCTCGAGTACTTCGGGCAGCCCGTCGAGGGGCCGTGCGGCCGGTGCGACGTGTGCGACGCCGGAGAGTCGACCGCGCCGGCCGAGGGCACGTTCCGGGCCGGGCAGGCGGTGGAGCACCGGGCCTTCGGGCCGGGGCAGGTGATCACGGTCGAGGAGGACGCCGTGGTGGTCCGCTTCGAGGACGGCACCCACCGGACGCTCGACCTCCAGCTGGTCGAGCGCGACGAGCTCCTGGTGCCGGCGAGCTGACCGGGCCGCCGGGGACCCGCACGTACACTCCCCGTCGATGGCCGGACGCGGGACGAGGGTCGACTGGGGTGCGTACCGGGCCGTCCTGCTCGATCTCGACGGCGTGATCACCCCCACCGCCTCCGTGCACCAGGAGGCCTGGGCCGAGCTGTTCGAGCCATGGGACTTCACCAGCGCCGACTACCTGGCCCACGTCGATGGCAAGCCCCGCTACGACGGCGTCCGGTCGTTCCTGCAGGCCCGGGGCGTGGAGCTGCCCGAGGGCAGTCCCGAGGACCCCCCGGGCGACGGCACGGTGGCGGCCATGGGCAACCGGAAGGACGACATCTTCCGCACCCTGCTCGAGCGGCATGGCGTCGCGCCCTACCCCGGCACGATGGCGGTGATCGACGAGCTCGACCGGCTGGGGGTGGCGCAGGCCGTGGTTTCGTCGTCGCGCAACGCCCGCCCGGTGCTGACGGCCGCCGGCCTCGGCGGTCGCTTCGCCCACGTCGTGGACGGCGTGACCATCGTCGACGAGGGCATCGCCGGCAAGCCGGCACCCGACATGTTCCTGCGCGCCGCCGAGCTGCTCGGTGCCGCACCCAGCGAGTCGGTCGTGGTGGAGGACGCGTCGTCGGGTGTGGCGGCCGGGGCGGCCGGCGGCTTCGCCCTCGTCCTCGGCATCGACCGCGGCGGGAACCGGGACGCCCTGGTCGCCGCCGGCGCCCACCTCGTCGTCGACGACCTCGCCGAGACCCTCGAACCGGGGCCGACGTCACCGTGAAGATCCGTGCCACCGCCAGCGCCATCCCCCGCCACCGGTTCCCGGTGGACCCGTGGCGCCTCGTCGAGACCGAGCTGGACCACGACGACCTCGGCCACACCGAGTCGCTGTTCGCGCTCGGCAACGGCTACCTCGGCATGCGGGCCAACCCGAGCGAGGGGCGCGAGGCCCACTCCCATGGCACCTTCCTGAACGGCTTCCACGAGACGTGGCCGATCCAGCACGCCGAGGCGGCGGTCGCGTTCGCCACCACCGGCCAGACCATCGTGAACGTCCCCGACGCCAAGCTGATGAAGCTCTACGTCGACGACGAGCCGCTGCTGCTGCCGGAGGCCGACCTCGAGCACTACGAGCGGGTGGTCGACTTCCGGACCGGCATCTCACACCGCGAGCTGGTGTGGACCACCCCCGCTGGCAAGCGGCTCCGGGTGCGGTCCGAGCGCATGGTGAGCCTCGAGCACCGCCACCTGGCCGTGCTGCGCTTCGAGGTGGAGATGCTCGAGGGCTCGGCGCCCATCGTCATCTCCTCCCAGCTGCTCAACCGCCAAGACGGCGAGGACGAGTACCACGTGGAGGCGGCCGCCCTCGGCGAGGGGCTCGACCCGCGCCAGCGCCGCACGTTCCTCGACCGGGTCCTGCTGCCCCAGCTGCAGGACCACGACCCCGATCCGTCGACAGGCGGCGGCGTCGTCCTCGGCTACCGCTGCGCCCACAGCGGCATGACGCTGGCCTGCGCCTACCGGCACGAGGTCGAGACGACCTGCGAGTACGAGACCGAGACGGTGGTGGGGGAGGACCTGGCCAAGACGGTCTTCACCGCGCACGCCGTGGCCGGCGAGACGCTGCGCCTCACCAAGCTGGTCTCGTACCACTCCTCGCGGGGCATCCCGCCCCAGGAGCTGGCCGATCGCTGCAACCGCACCATCAAGCGGGCCCGCGCCACGGGGGTGGCCGGGCTGCAGGCGGAGCAACGGAGCTGGCTCGACGTGTTCTGGACGCGCACCGACGTCGAGGTCGAGGGCGACGACGCCGCCCAGCAGGCCATCCGCTGGAACCTGTTCCAGCTGGCCCAGGCGTCGGCCCGGACCCACGAGCAGGGCATCGCGGCAAAGGGCGTCACCGGAGGCGGCTATGACGGCCACTACTTCTGGGACACCGAGGTCTACGTCCTGCCCTGCCTCGCCTACACGAACCCGGAGGCGGCCCGGAAGCTGGTGCGCTTCCGGTGGAAGATGCTGGGCCCGGCCCGCGAGCGGGCCAGGGAGCTCAGCCAGGAGGGGGCGCTGTACCCCTGGCGCACGATCAACGGCCAGGAGGCCTCGGCGTACTACGCGGCAGGTACCGCGCAGTACCACATCAACGCGGCGGTGGCCTACGCCCTCGAGCGCTACCTGAACGCCACCGCCGACTTCGACCTCCTCGTCCACGAGGGCGCCGAGATCCTGTTCGAGACGGCGCGGCTGTGGGCCGACCTCGGCTTCTTCGAGCACAACGGCAACGGTCGCGCCGGTGCGGTCACCGGGCGGTTCCGGATCCACGGCGTCACCGGGCCCGACGAGTACACGACCGTCGTCAACGACAACCTGTACACGAACGTCATGGCGCGCTTCAACCTCCGGTACGCGGCCTGGACGTACGACTTCGTGGCCGAGTGCAGCCCCGAGGCCCTGGAGTCGCTGCGTCGCCGGACCGGGGTCACCGACGCCGAGGTGGACCGGTGGCGCCAGGCCGCGGAGGCGATGTACCTGCCCTACGACGAGGACCTGGGCATCCACCCCCAGGATGAGAGCTTCCTCGACCGCGAGCCGTGGGACTTCGCGTCCACGCCGCCCGAGCACTACCCCCTACTGCTGCACTACCACCCGCTGGTGATCTACCGGTTCCAGATCCTGAAGCAGGCCGACGTCGTGCTGGCCATGTACCTGCGGGGCCAGCACTTCTCCCGTGCGCAGAAGCGCCGCAACTTCGAGTACTACGACCCCATCACCACCGGGGACTCCTCGCTGTCGGCGTGCGTGCAGTCCATCGTGGCCGCCGAGGTGGGCCACGAAGGCCTGGCCTTCGACTACTTCAGGCAGTCGCTGTACCTCGACCTGGCCGACACCCACGGCAACACGGCCGACGGCGTGCACATCGCCAACGCCGGTGGCGTGTGGGCCTCGCTGGTCCACGGGTTCGGTGGCATGGCCGACACCGGTGAGCACCTCCGCTTCGCGCCCCGCCTCCCGAAGCAGTGGTCGTCGATGACGTACCGGCTCCAGAGGCACGGCTCCCAGCTCCTCGTCGAGGTCGACGCCGAGGGCTGCACCGTCCACGTCGAGGCGGGCGAGGCCGTGCCGGTCCTCACCGCGGACGGCGTCGTCGACGTGCCCGGTGGCGGGTCCGTGCGCATCCGGCGGGACGACGCGACCGCGGTGGGGTGACCACGTTCACGGTCCGACGCGGAGGAGTTCGGGGGTGCGGCGTCGAACTGTTGGACGACGGCCAACAAGGTCGTGGCGGCCGCGATGCGGCGGCGCAGACGAGCAACAGGAGCACGAGCGAGATGGCCTACGACTTCTTGTCGGACGAGTGGATGGACGCGATCGAGGGGATGCGGGACGAGGCGCCGGAGCCGCCCGCTGCCACCAAGGACCTGGTGATCAACCTGGTCGTGCCCGACACGCCCTTCGGTGAGCGGCAGGCCCACATGGCCGGCGGTCAGTTCGAGCGGGGCCTGCACGACTCGGCGCCCACGAAGCTCACCGTCCCCTACGAGGTGGCCAAGAGCGTGTTCATCGCCGGCGACCAGGCGGCGGCCATGCAGGCGTTCATGTCGGGTCAGATCAAGGTCGAGGGCGACATGACCAAGCTCATGGCCATGCAGGCCGGCGGCGCGCCCACCCCCGAGCAGGCCGCCTTCCAGGAGAAGATCAAGGCCATCACGGCCTGAGCTCGGGCAGCACCCGCTCCAGCAGGAGCGGCAGCGTCCGGACCAACACCTCGCGAGCCTGGGCCTCGGTCAGCCGACCGCGGTCCAGCCACTCGCGGGTCACCTCCTGCACGAGACCTCCGTAGCCGCGCACCAGCGCCCGTACCACCGGGGTGTCCTCGAGCGAGAGCCCGGCGATGATCTGCTCGGTGAGCACCTCGCGGCTGTCGTCCAGGATCGACGCGACCTCGTCGTCGCCGACGGCCGTGGCGTTGAGCCACAGGTCCCGATTGGCCGACGCGAACCCGAGCAGCGCGTCGATCGCCGCACCGAGGGCGGCCAGCTCCTGGCCGCCCTCCAGCGCGGGGCCGGACGGCAGCGCGACCCGGGTGACGTCGCGCACGACCTCGAGGTACAGGTCGCGCTTGGACCCGAAGTAGTGGTGCAGCAGGCCCTTCGCCACGCCGGCGGCGTCGGCGATGTCGGAGATCGACACCCGGCCGTACGGCCGGCGGAGGAAGAGGCCGGTGGCGGCGTCGAGGATGAGCCGCCGCCGCTCGTCGTAGTCCATGCGGACCCGCTTGCGGCGGGATCCGTCCGTGGGGCTCATCGGCGGGAACCGTACCGACCGGCGGCGAGCCGGTCGGTCCCGTCGGATCCGGCCCGGAGGACGGTCCACCGGTACCTTCGCCGGGGTGCCCGCCGACGCGTCCACCTCGCCCACGCTGGTCGAGCGCGACGTGGCCCGGGTGTGGCACCCGTACGCGCCGATGCCAGCGTCACTCGAGCCGGTGCCGGTCGTCGGGGCCCACGGCACCCGCCTCATCCTCGCCGACGGCCGCGAGGTCGTGGACGGCATGTCGTCGTGGTGGGCGTCGATCCACGGCTACCGCCACCCCGTGCTGGACGAGGCGGTGCGGGCGCAGCTGGAGGCGACGGCCCACGTGATGTTCGGCGGCATCACCCACCCGCCGGCCGTCGAGCTGGCCGAGCTGCTGGTGGACATCGCACCGGCGGGCCTGGAGCACGTCTTCTTCGCCGACTCCGGCTCGGTGGCCGTGGAGGTCGCGATCAAGATGGCGCTGCAGCACGCTCGCGGCACCGGCCGACCGGACCGCACCCGGCTGCTCACCGTGCGGGGCGGCTACCACGGCGACACGCTCGCCTGCATGTCGGTGTGCGACCCGGTGAACGGGATGCACTCGATGTTCGCCTCGGTGCTGCCCGAGCAGCTGTTCGCGCCCGAGCCGTCGCCGGCGTTCGGGTCGCCCTTCGACGACTCCCATCTCTCCGAGCTCGCCGAGCTGCTGTCCCGGCACGCCGAGGAGGTGGCGGCGGTCATCCTCGAGCCGATCGTGCAGGGCGCCGGCGGCATGCGGTTCTACGCACCGGAGTACCTGGCCGGCGTGCGTCGCCTGTGCGACGAGCACGAGGTCCTGCTCATCGCCGACGAGATCGCCACCGGGTTCGGGCGGACGGGCCGCCTCTTCGGGTCCGAGCACGCCGGCGTGAGCCCCGACATCATGTGCCTGGGCAAGGCGCTCACCGGCGGGTACCTGACCATGTCGGCGGTGCTGTGCACGCCCGCCGTCGCCGCCGGCGTGAGCGCGGCCGAGTCGGGCGCCCTGATGCACGGCCCGACGTTCATGGGCAACCCGCTCGCCGCCGCGGTGTCGCTCGCATCGGTCCGCCTGCTGCTGTCGCGGGGCTGGGAGGCCGAGGTCGCCGCCATCGAGGCCGGCCTGCACGGCGGGCTGGAGCCGCTCCGGGGCCATGGGGCCGTGGCCGACGTGCGCGTGCTGGGTGCCATCGGTGTCGTCGAGCTCCGGGAGCCGGTCGACATGGCGGCATCCCAGCGCACGCTGCTCGACCACGGCGTCTGGTTGCGCCCGTTCGGTCGGCTGCTCTACGCCATGCCGCCGTTCATCAGCAGCGCCGAGGACGTCGCGGCGATCACCGCAGGCATGCGGGCGGTGGTCGGGTGAGCACGGCGCACCGCGGCTGGGTCCGCGCCCAGCTCGACGAGATCCGCGACGCAGGCCGCTGGCGTCGGACCCGCGCCTTCGATGCCCGTGGTCCGGCCGGGCACCTCGAGGGGCGTGATGTCGTCTCGTTCGCCTCCAACGACTACCTCGGCATGTCGTGCCACCCCGCCGTGGTGGCCGCGGCCCACGAGGCGATCGACCGGTGGGGTGCGGGGTCGACGGCCAGCCGGCTGGTGGTCGGATCGCGCCCCGTCCACGACGACCTCGAGGCCGAGCTCGCCCGCTGGAAGGGGACCGAGGCCGCCGTCGTGCTGGCGAGCGGCTACGCCGCCAACCTCGCCGTGCTCACCACCTTCGGCGGCCCGGACTGCCTCGTGGTCAGCGACGAGCTGAACCACGCATCGATCATCGACGGCTGCCGCCTGGGCCGCTCCGCCGTGGCCGTCGCCCGCCACGCCGACGTGGACCACGTCGCCGAGCTACTCGCCCGATCTGAGGCGCCCCGCCAGGTCGTCGTCACGGACTCGGTGTTCTCCATGGACGGCGACGAGGCGCCGGTCGAGGCGCTGGCCGAGGTCTGCGCCCGGCACGGGGCGCTGCTCGTGCTCGACGACGCCCACGCCGTGCTCGGACCGGTCGCCGACCTGGCATCGGTGGACGGCCTCGACGTGGTGCACGTCGTGACCCTGTCGAAGGCGCTCGGGTCGCTGGGCGGCGCGGTCGCGGGCAGCCGCGACGCCGTCGACCTGGTCGTCAACCGGG
>CAZCJT010000023.1:0-14774 GCA_964498565.1 uncultured Acidimicrobiaceae bacterium | reverse complement strand
GCCGGCGTGGCCGGCGAGACGGGGGGCGCCGCGGGCTCGGAGGACGCGTCGGGGACGCGCTGGGTGGTCTCGCCCAGGACCTCTGGCGCCTCGGTCGTGGTGGTGGTCGGCCGCGGGGCGCGGCGACCGCTGGTCGTCAGGGTGGTGGAGGTGGAGCCGTCGGCATCGACGAACGCCCGCTCGTCGTCGCTGCCGACCGAGCTCATGATCGTGACGGTGACGAGTGAGAGCGCGGCCACGACGACCACCGCCGAGATGACCGGGACTGCGGCGCGCCAGCGTTGGGGGAGCACGCGGGAAGTGTACGTCCCGGTGTCACGTCTTCAGGCCAGGGGGCGCCGATCCGGTGGCGGCCTCCCAGCCGGCGGCCGCGGCACGCTGGCTGACCACGCGGGCGATGCCGGCACCCACCCCGGCGGCCACGCCCCACTGGAGCGCGGTGGACCAGCCCACCCGGCGGTCCGCCGGGTTGAACGGCGGCCCGGTGGCGTCGTCACCGGCGGGCCACACGGCCTGCAACAGCTTGCGGGTGGCGACGGCGCCCAGCACCGCGCTCACGTTCGAGAAGGCGGCCCAGCGGAGCCGCTCGGATCGGGAATCAGCCATCTCGCCCTCCTACCCGCCCCGCCCTGGCCTTGACCCGGCCCGTCCTCGTTGTCACTCTTTGGGCCGTATGCGCCACGATGCGTGGTGCGTAGCCTTCTGTCGGGCGAAGGTCCGGGTATCGGGAGCAGATGGACGTGCCAGCACACCGCGACGAGGGGCGGGCCCTCGGTGCACTGACGCCGGTCGACGGCGCGGCACCGATCGCGATCATCGACTTCCTGGCCAACGCCGAGTCGGTCGTCCAGCGCCTCAGTACCCACACGTGCGTGGAGGACTGGGTGCTGACCCGCCTCCTCGGCAGCGAGTGGATCGTGCTGGCCGGCGAGGGCCGACACGGGCTGCTGCCCGGCGACGTCCTCGACCGGCCGCCGGGTGCGTCCCGGCACCTCGACCACCTGGCCTCCATCTGGGCCGGTGACGTGGTGGTCGATCTGACCGAGGGCCACGTCGAGCCGCTCCGGGGTCAGCCGACGTCGAGCGACGTCGAGCACTGCGACGGCCTGGTCGCGTTCCCGCTGTGGGGCGGCGACGGGCTCTTCGGAGCGGTGTGTGCCCTACCGGCCGACCGGGAGCAGGAGGACGAGCTCCGGGCGGGTGAGGCCATGGTCCGCCTCACCGTGGAGCTCCTCACCTCCGTGCTCGGGCTGGACCTCGACCGCAGCCGGTTGCAGCGCCGCCTCGACGCCGCCGAGAGCGCGTCGCTCAGCGACCCGCTCACGGGCCTGGGCAATCGGCGGGCGTTCGAGCGCGCCGTCGACCGCGAGGAGGCCCGCTGTGCCCGGTTCGGCCACCGCGCCGGGATCATGGTGCTCGACCTCGACGGCCTGAAGGCGATGAACGACACGTGGGGGCACGGCGCGGGCGACGATCTGCTGCGCCGGGCGGGCGAGGCCATACGAACCACGTTGCGCAGTGCCGACCAGGCGTTCCGGATCGGCGGCGACGAGTTCGCCCTGCTGCTCCCGGAGGTCACGGCCGTCGGCGTGCAGGGCCTGCACGGGCGACTCACCCAGGCCCTCGCCGATGCCGGGGTCGCGGCGTCGGTGGGCTGTGCCATCCGCCACCCCACGGGGAACCTGCACGTCTCCGTCCGCGCCGCGGACGCCGAGATGTACGAGCGCAAGCGGGAGCGGACCGGAGGGAGCGGCTCCCGCTCCCGCTGACCGGGCGGAGGGCCGGGAGCAGACGTCTCCGCTCACCGGTGGCTCACAGCGAGCTCACAGGGTGACGGGCGATGCTGGGGCCATGGCCGGAGAGAAGCTGTTGCTCGTCGACGACGAGGAGAACCTGCGCTCGATGCTCACCGCGGCCCTGCGCCACCACGGATACGACGTGGTCGCGGTCGCCGACGGACGTGAGGCACTCGACGCGCGGGCCGACGCCCGGCCCGACCTGGTGGTGCTCGACGTCATGCTGCCCGACGTCGACGGCTTCGAGGTGTGCCGGCGCATGCGAGCCGAGGGGGACCACACCCCGGTGCTCTTCCTGACCGCTCGCGACGGCACCGAGGACAAGGTGCGGGGGCTGACGCTCGGCGGCGACGACTACCTCGTCAAGCCGTTCAGCCTCGAGGAGCTGGTGGCGCGGTGCCAGGCGCTGGTGCGGCGGGCCGGCCTGGCCCGAGACGACGACTCGGTCCTGCGCTGCGCCGACCTCCAGATGGACGACGACGCCCACCGCGTCTGGCGGGCGGGGCAGGACGTCTCGCTGTCACCCACCGAGTACAACCTCCTGCGGTACCTGCTGATCAACAAGGGCCGGGTGCTGTCGAAGCCCCAGATCCTCGACCACGTCTGGCACTACGACTTCGACGGCGACGGTGGGGTGGTGGAGACCTACATCGGCTACCTCCGCCGCAAGGTCGACCACGTCGAGCCCAAGCTGATCCACACCATCAGAGGGGTCGGCTACACGGTGCGGGAGAGCTGAGGTGTCCCTGCGGCACCGGGTGCTGCTGGCCGTGGGCGTCATCGCCGTCTCCCTGGTCGTCGTGCTGGTGTTCCTGACCCGCACGACCGAGGACAACCTGCTCCGACAGGTGGACGAGCAGCTCCAGGACGCGGTCGGTCCGGTGCGCGGCGTCGGCGACCGGGGCCCCGGTCCCCGGCGCAGCGCCGACCTGTCGTCGCTGTACGTCGGCGTGGTGGAGGGCTCCCGGATCGTCACCATCGTCACCCCCGGCCTGCGGGGGGCGAACATGGCCGTGCCCACCATCACGGCCGGCAGGGCGGCGGATGCGGCGGCGACCGGCGAGCCGTTCAGCGTCGGCAGCCTCGACGACGACCTGCGCTGGCGCATCCAGGCCGTCACCGGGCAGCAGGGGCGGGTCACCGTGATCGGCCTGCCGCTCGACACGGTCGACGACGCGGTGCGCGACCTGGTGGTGGCGAGTGCACTCGGCGCCCTCGCCATCCTGGCCGCGCTGGCCCTCGTCACCGTCTGGGTCATCCGCCTCGGCGTGCGACCGGTGCAGCAGATGACCGACGTGGCCAGCGCCATCGCCGCCGGTGACCTGTCGCGCCGGGTGCCCGAGGCCGAGCCGGGCACGGAGGTCGGTGCCCTCGGCATCGCTCTGAACGCGATGCTCGCCAGCATCGAGACCAGCTTCGACGAGCGGACCCGGGCCGAGGAGCGCCTCCGGCAGTTCGTGGCCGACGCCTCCCACGAGCTGCGCACCCCGGTGGCCACCATCCGGGGCTACGCCGAGCTCCACCGTGCCGGTGCACTGCCGCCCGGGGAGGCGCTCGACGACGCCATGCGCCGGACCGAGCAGGAGGCGGTCCGGATGGGCGGGCTCGTCGACGACCTCCTGGCCCTCGCCCGCCTGGACCAGGGTCGCCCGCTCGATCTGGCACCGGTCGACCTCGTCGCCGTGGCCCGCGACGCCGTCGCCGACGCCCGGGCCGTCGATCCGGGACGGGCTGTCTCGCTGCGGGACAGCGGACCGGTGGTGGTCCGGGCCGAGGAGGCCAAGGTGCGCCAGGTCGTGGCGAACCTGATCGGGAACGCGGTGGTGCACACGCCGTCGACCGCGGCCGTGACGGTCACCGTCGACCGAGAAGGCGGATGGGGACGCCTGGCGGTGACCGACGACGGTCCCGGCATGGCACCAGAGGTGTCGGGGCGGGCATTCGAGCGCTTCTTCCGGGCCGATCCGTCGCGGTCGCGGCACCAGGGTGGCAGCGGGCTCGGGCTCGCCATCGTCGACGCCACCGTCCGGGCGCACGGGGGCGAGGTCGAGCTCCGCTCCGCTCCCGGCGCCGGGACGACCGTGTCGTTCCGCCTCCCGCTCCACGACGGCGCGGCGACCGGCTGATCGGCCGCGGCGTCACCCGCCGGAGAGGGCCTGCATCAGCACCAGCTCGTCGAGGTGCCCGACCGGTGCCGTCAGGTCGCGGCAGCGCTCGCCGTCGAGCCAGACGGTCATGTGGTCGCGCAGCCGATCCTGCTCGTCGACGACGCGGAACCGGATGCCGGGGTATCGCCGGTCGAGGTCGGCGAGGACCTCGGCCACGGTGGCGCCGTCGGCGGTCACGTTGGCGTCACCGGCGGTGTAGGACCGCAGCGGCGTCGGGATCCGCACCCGCATCAGGTGACCGCCACCTCGATCGAGTAGATCTCGGGCAGGTGTGCGGCCAGGCAGGTCCAGGTGTCGCCCGCGTCGGCGCTGCCCCACACCTCCCCGCTGGTGGTGCCGAAGTACACGCCCACCGGGTCGGCCGCGTCGGTGGTCATGGCCTGGCGCTTGACGGTGAGCCAACCCCGATCGGGCAGGCCGGCGCGCTGCTCGTGCCAGGTCGCGCCGGCGTCGGTGGTGCGGTACACGGCCGGCCGCCCGTCCGGGCAGGTGCGCGGCCACACGTCGGTACCGTCCATGGGGAACACCCACACGGTGTCGGGGTCGCGCGGGTGCAGCTCGACGGGGAAGCCGATGTCGCCCACCTCGCCGGGCATGTTGTCGCCGATCCGGGTCCACCTGGTCCCCGGCCGGTCCAGCCGGTAGATGCCGCAGTGGTTCTGCATGTAGAGCCGGTCCGGGTCGGCCGGATGGAGGCGGACGCAGTGGGGGTCGTGGCCGTAGGGCACGTCGGGGTCGGGCAGGAAGTCGGCGGCACAGCCGGCATTGAGCGGCGTCCAGTCGTCGCCGCCGTCGGTCGACTCGAAGACGCCGCCGCCCGACAGGCCGATGTAGAGGTGCGCCGGGTCGCGCGGGTCGACGTTGACGGAGTGGAGCATGGACCCGTCGGGCGTGCCCTCGACGTCGGGCCACTCGGCCCACTCGGCCCAGCTCGGGTGGTCGTTCCAGCCGTCGACCGGCGCCCACGTGTCGCCGCCGTCGTCGGAGCGGAACAGGCCCTGCGGCGACGCCCCGGCGTACCAGGAGTCGGGCTGGTCGGCGGGGTCCGGGGTGAGCCAGAAGACGGAGCGGACGGCACGCCCGTGGGCGTCGCCGGCGCGGAACGCGGGAGGCCGGGTCGCCTCGGTCCACGTGGAACCTCCGTCCGCGGACCGGAACACCGTGGGGCCGAGGTGGCCGGTCTTGGCCGCCACCAGCACCGTCCGCCCGTCCCGGGGGTCGGCCACCGCGTGGTGGATGATGTGGCCGAGGAACTCGGGCGGCCCGAGCGTCCACGTGCTGCGGTCAGGCGAACCCGACAGGACGAAGAGCCCCTTCCTCGTCCCCACCAGCACGCGTGGCACCGTCTGCATCGTCGTCATCATGCTCCTCCGACGGTCCGGGCGCTCGGGACTCATCGGCGGCCGATCAGCCGAGGGCGACCACGGCTGTGGTCGTGGTGGCCAGCACCACCAGGTTGATGATCCCGCCCACCCGGACGAAGTCGGCGAAGCGGTAGTTGCCCGGCCCGTAGACCATCGCGTTGGTCTGGTAGCCGATCGGCGTCAGGAACGACGACGAGGCCATGACGGCCACGCCGACGGCCATGACGCGGACGTCCAGGTCGACCGACTCGGCGGCCCGGAGGGCGATGGGCACCACGACGGCCGCAGCGGCGTTGTTCGTGACGATCTCGGTGAGGAGCGTGGTGGTCAACAGGATGCCGAGCACGACGCCGACCACGCCCAGCCCACCGAGGCCGTCGGTGAGCAGGTCGGCGATCTCCTGGGCCAGCCCGCTGGAATCCACCGCCGTGCCGATGCCGAGGGAGGCGGCGATCATCAGGATCACGTCGAGGTCGATCGCCCGCTTGGCCTCGGCGAAGCTGACCACCCGCCCGGCGATCACGATGGCGGCCGCCACCAGCGCGGCCTCGAAGACGCTGATCAGCTCGAACCCGGCGCCCACCACGAACACGCCCAGAGCGATCGCGACCCAGCGGGCCTTGCGGCCGATGACCGGCACGGCATGGCGCAGCGGGGCGATGACGAGGAAGTCCTCCATGGCCCGGCGGGCGGTCCGCAGGTCGCTGCTGGCCAGCAGGACGAGGGTGTCGCCGGCGTGCAGCTCGACATCGCCGAGCTTGCCCGTCACCCGGGTGCCCGAGCGGTGGATGGCCACCACCGCGGCCCGGTAGCCGGTGCGGCCGCCGACCTCCTTCAGCGTCCGGCCGACGAGGTCCGACTCCCGTCCGATGACGGTCTCGAAGTAGAGCGGCTCACGGGCGTCGTCGAGGACGTCGGCCTGCTCCGGCGGGGGGCGCAGGCCGCTGCGCGACCGGAGGTCGAGGACGTCGGTGACGTCGCCGACGAAGATCAACAGGTCACCGGCCTCGAGCACCTCGTCGGGGCTCACCGGGCCGAGGTGGCGGTCGTGGCGGACGATGTCGGCCAGGTACACGCCGGACAGGCTGCGCAGCCCGGCGTCGGTGATCGACGTGCCGACGAGGGCGCCGTCGGGCTCGACCTCGAGGTGGAGGGCGTACTCGCGCAGGGCCGTCATCGCGGCGAGGGCGGGGTCCGTGCGGTCGGGAAGGAGCCGCGTGCCGATCCCGACCAGCACCGCCAGTCCGGCGACCGCCACCGGCAGCCCGACGGGTGTCAGCTCGAACAGGTTGAACGGCTCGAGGCCCTGCTGCTCCAAGACGCCCGAGACCACCAGGTTCGTGGAGGTCCCGATGAGCGTCACCGTCCCGCCGAGGATGGCCGCGAACGACAGCGGCATCAGGAACCGCGACACCGGCAGGCGCCGACTGCGCGCCCAGCTGGCGACCTCGGGCAGGAGCATCGCGACCATCGGCGTGTTGTTGAACACCGAGGAGATGCCGGCCACCGGGATGCACAGGCGCGCCATGGACGACCGCCCACCGCTGCCGCCGAGGACCCGTCCGGTGATGCCGGCGAGGAGGCCGGTGCGACGGGCGCCAGCGGCCACGACGTACAGCGCGGCCACGGTGAGCGGCGCCTGGTTGGCGAACCCGGCGAAGCCGGTGTCGGCATCGATCACGTCGCCGAGCACGAGGACGGCCAGACCGCCGAGCAGCACTCCGGAGGGTGGGAAGCGATCGGATGCGAGCAGCCCGAACATCCCGACGAGGACGGCCAACGTCGCCAGCGCGTCTCCGGACATCGGCGGCACCGTACTGGCCGGTGCCGGAGGCGCTTCAGCCCGGCTCGGGTGCGGGGTGGGTCAGGCGCGGACCTCGGTCAGCCACCGGTCGGGGTCGGGACGAGCTGCCGTCTGGATCTCCCGCAGCGCATCGCGGAGGCGGACCACGTTGCCCCCCACGCCCCCGGTGCCGACGTCGATGCGCTCACCGTCGATGACCAGCTGGCCCACCGGCGACAGGGCGGCGGCGGTCCCGGACAGCGCGGCTTCGGCGTCGGGCCGACGGGCCCAGTCGACCAGCTCGTCGACGGTGACCGTGCGCTCCTCCACGTCGTAGCCGAGGTCGGCGGCGACGCGGAGCAGGGAGTCGCGGGTCACGCCGTGGAGGAACGAGTCCGTCAGGGCCGGCGTCACCAGCCGCTCGCCGTCGACGAGCACGAAGTTCGACGCACCGGTCTCCTCGACGCGGCCGCCCGGCGCGAACAGGACCTGGTCGGCACCGACCTCGCGTCCGGCGCGGCGGGTGGTGCCCAGGGCCATCGCGTAGTTGGCGCCGCTCTTCACGACCCCGAACTGCGGTGTGGTCCGCGGTTGGTGCGACACGGCCACGACGAGGGCCCGCACGCCACCGGCGAAGTAGTCGCCCACCGGGCTGGCCAGCACGAACAGGAGGGCGTCGTCGCTCGGCCGGGCCGCGGAGCCGATGTTCGGGTCGACGCCGATGAGGGTGGGACGCAGGTACAGCGAACCGGGCGCCTCCGGCACCAGGTCGAGCGCGTCGCGCACCGTCGCGGTGACCAGCTCGGTCAGCAGGTCGGCCGGCGGCACGGGCAGCACCAGCACCTCGGCCGACCGCTGCATGCGGGCGACGTGGCGGTCGAGGCGGAAGATCCGCACCGCGCCGTCGACGCCACGGTGCGCCTTCAACCCCTCGAAGCACGCGCTGCCGTAGTGCAGGACGTGCGCCGCCGGGTGCAGGGAGAGCGGTGCCACCGGGTCGAGGCGGGCCCCGCTCCACCCCCCGTCGGTGAACTCGGCCACGCCCATGCGGTCGGCGAACGTTGCGCCGAAGGCGGGGGTCGTCTCCGGCTCTCGGGTGTCGGACGCGGTACCGGTCGTGGCCATCGGTCCAGCATCGCAAACGCGCACACCCGACACGGGACCACTTCGCCGTCGACCGATCGGTCCCGCCGCACCGATGATCCCACGCCCCGGACAACGTCCTGTCCCTCGAGGCCGACGGAGGACCACCATGACGACGATGACCGAGCCCGATCCCGCGGCCGCCGAGCCCCCGGCGTCACGACGCGCTCCGATGCCGGCGGCGTTCCGGCAGCTGCTGGTGAACACCCTCGGGACGGGCATCACCAGCTCCTTCGTCTGGTTCGCCCTCACGTTCTGGGTCTTCCTCGAGACCCGTTCCGTCGTCGCCACCGGCGTCATCGGGGGTGCCTTCAGCATCGCGTCGGCCGTGCTCGGCCCCTTCTTCGGCACCTACGTCGACCGGCACCGCAAGCACCAGGCGCTCGTGCTCACCTCGATCATCTCCACGGCGTGCTTCGCCGTGGCGACCACGGTGTTCGTCTCGGTCGATGCCGCCGACCTCCTCCGCCTCACCAGCCCGTGGTTCTGGGCCCTGATCGCCGCCACGCTCCTCGGCTCGGTGTCCGGGCAGATGCGCGGCATCGCTCTGTCGACGTGCGTGACGCTGCTCGTGCCCGACGACCAGCGCGACCGCGCCAACGGGATGGTGGGCACCGTCACCGGCGTGTCGTTCGCCATCACGTCGGTGTTCAGCGGGCTCGTCATCGGCCAGCTCGGCATGGGTTGGGCCCTGTACGGATCGCTCGCCCTCACCGCCGCCGCCCTCGTCCACATCGGCACCATCCGGTTCGACGAGCCGGAGCCGGAACCGATCGACCGCAGCGCCCCGCGGCTCCCAGCCATCGACCTGAAGGGTGCCCTCGAGGCGGTGCGCGCCGTCCCCGGCCTCGGGCTCCTCATCGGCCTCGCCGCCTGCAACAACCTGCTGGGCGGCGTCTTCATGGCGTTGATGGACGCCTACGGTCTGAGCCTGGTCTCGGTGGAGGCATGGGGCCTGCTGTGGGGCTTCATCTCCCTGGCCATGATCGCCGGCGGCCTGTTCGTCGCTCGCCGCGGCCTGGGCCCGAACCCTGTGCGCGTCGTCGTCGTGGGCAACCTCGTCAACTGGGGCGTCTGCACGCTGTTCCCGATGCGCTCGTCGGTCGTCCTGTTGACGATCGGCATGCTGGTCTGGCTGTCGCTCATGCCGGCCATCGAGGCGGCCGAGCAGACGGTGCTGCAGCGGGCCATCCCGTACGAGAAGCAGGGCCGGGTGTTCGGCTTCGCCCAGCTGGTGGAGAACGCGGCCTCCCCGCTCACCGCGTTCCTGATGGCGCCGTTGGCCGAGACCGTGGTCATGCCCCTGATGACCGACGGTCGGGGGGCCGAGGTGATCGGCGATTGGTACGGCACGGGGCCGGACCGCGGTCTGGCGCTCATGTTCACCCTCGCCGGCCTGATCGGCGTGGCCGTGACCACCGTGGCCCTGCTGTCGCGGCCGTACCGCCGGCTGTCCGAGGCCGCAACCCGCGACCCGCAGGGCGCCACCGCCGCCGCGGTGGCCGAGGCCATCGTCGACGCTCCCCTCATGTACTGATCGCGGCTGCGCCCCCTCGGCTGAGGCAGCGCCGGTGCAGCGAGCGCTACTCGGCGATGGGGTCGAAGGGCACGTCCCCGGCCTGGGCGGTGCGGTAGGTGGCGCTGCGGGGATCGATGGCCGGGGTGCCGAACCACTCGGCAGCCCGCAGGTGGGCGTCCACCCGCGTGCGCAGGCTCTCGGGGTGGGTGTCGACGTACAGGGTTCCGTCCAGGTGGTCCACCTCGTGCTGGAAGCACCGGGCGGCGAGGCCGTCGCCCTCGTAGCTCACGGCCTCGCCCCGCACGTCCTGGCCCCGCACGCGGGCGCGAGCAGCGCGATCCGTCGGGATCGAGATGCCGGGCACCGAGAGGCAGCCCTCGAACCCGTGCTGGTGCTCCTCGCCCACCAGCTCCACGACCGGGTTCACGACGTAGCCGGTCTCGTCGTCGCCGCAGTCGAACACGAACACGCGCTGGAGACGTCCGATCTGGTTGGCCGCCAGGCCGACGCCGGTGTCGATCGCGTACATCGTGGTGAAGAGGTCGTCGACGAGGGCGGCGAGGCGCTTGTCGAAGCTGGTCACCACGTCGGCGCGGGTGCCCAGCACGGGGTTCCCGTAGAGGGTGATCGGAGGGCACCTGCGGGGCAACCGGAAGGGCACGGCCGGGCACCGTACCGAGGTGCGACCTCGGTCATGATGAGCGCATGGATCTCGACCTGCACGTGAGCCGCTTCGACTGGGCCGGTGGCGACGACCGCATCGGTCCCGGCGTCAAGGAGCTCGCCCAGCGGGCGGAAACGATCGGCATCCGCACGATGTCGTTCATGGACCACTTCTTCCAGATGGACTGGATGGCTCCGGCCGAGGATCCGATGCTCGAGGGGTACACGGCCCTCGGGTTCGTCGCCGGTGCCACCAGCGCGCTGCGGTTGCGCCTCCTCGTCACCGGCGTGACGTACCGGCACCCCGGCCTGCTGGCCAAGACCGTGACGACGCTCGACGTGCTGTCGGGTGGTCGCGCCGAGCTCGGCATCGGAGCCGGCTGGTACGAGCGCGAGCACGTCGGGCTCGGCGTGCCGTTCCCCCCGACGGCCGAGCGGTTCGAGCTGCTGGAGGAGGCGCTGGACATCTGCCTGCAGATGTGGAGCGACGACGACGGCCCCTTCACCGGCACGCACCACCACCTGGACGAGACCCTGTGCCGGCCTCGTCCGGTCAGCGCCCCACGGCCGCGGATCCTCATCGGGGGCGGGGGAGAGCGCAAGACGCTTCGCCTCGTCGCCCGGTACGCCGACGCGTGCAACCTGTTCGGTGGCCCGAGCGACGTGGCCCACAAGCTCGACGTGCTCAAGCGGCACTGCGACGACGTCGGTCGCCCGTTCGAGGAGATCGAGGTCACTGCCATGTTCCGCGACTTCCCAGCCGGCACCTCGCCCGGCGAGCTGGTGCAGCTGGCCGGAGAGTTCGGCGACGTCGGCGTACACACCCTCGTGGCCGGCGCCATCGGGTCCGACCCGGCCGGTTCTCTGGAGGAGACCTTCGGTCCGGTCATGGAGGACCTGCGCGCCGTCCCGACCCGGGGGAGCGCTCGGTAGCGACCTGCTGACGCTCGACGGCTGGCCGGGTCAGGCGGTGTTCAGCCACTCTCCACGGCGCCGACACCGCCACGTGACCCACCCTCAACCTCGTCCTCGTACGTTCCGTGCATGGCCAAGACACTCATCGACCGGCTGGGGCTCGGGAACGATCGTGCGGTCGCCAACGCCAGGCAGGCGTCGGTCGATCGCCAGCGCGAGGACCGGCTCATCGCCGAGCTGATCCGAGCGATCCAGATCCACGAGGTGCTGGCGGCATCGCGCGACCGCAGCAGGCCGATCGCCGCCTGAACGACCGGCCGACCGGGGATCCGGCCGCCGGCGTGAAGACTGCGCGCCGGCTGCGCGTACCGTCGAGCCATGGAGCACCACGCTGACGTCGAGGCCTACCTCGAGACCGCCGACCTCTGGCCCGAGGAGATCCGGGCGGTCCGCCCCATCCTCACCGGCTGCGGCCTGCACGAGGAGATCAAGTGGGGCAAGCCCTGCTACAGCCACGACGGCCGCAACATCTGCATCCTCCAGGAGATGAAGGACTTCCTGGCCCTCATGTTCTTCAAGGGCTCGCTCCTGACCGACCCCGATCGCGCCCTTCACGACCAAGGCCCGAACTCCCGCTCGGCCCGCCGCATGCAGCTGACCTCCACCGACGAGGTCGCGGCGATGGCCGGCACCATCGAGGCCTACGTGGCCGAGGCCATCGCGATCGAGGACGCCGGGCTCTCCGTGCCCGAGGTCGAGCTGGTCCTGGTCGACGAGCTCGCCGCCCGCCTGGCCGACGACCGTGAGCTCGAGGCGGCCTTCGAGCGCCTCACGCCCGGGCGCCAGCGCGAGTACAACCTCTACGTCGGGGAGGCCAAGCAGGCCAAGACCCGCGGGGACCGGGCGGACCGGTGCATCGAGCGGATCCTCGCCGGCAAGGGCCTCCGCGACCGCTGACGTCAGGAACGGGCGGCATCAGCCGGCGGCGGGCTGGAACAGCTCCACCAGGTTCCCGGCCGGGTCGATCGCCAGCGCCTGGGCGCCGCCGGGACCGCTGACGATCGGATTGCGGAAGCGCACGCCGGCACCCTCCAGGCGAGCGACCTCGGCCTCGATGTCGTCGACGATGAGATGGATCCGGTTCCACCCACCCGGGGTCGGTGTCTCGCCGTCGGACATCGCACGCCCGGCGGAGCTGGCTGGTCCGGACAGCAGGAGCCGGAGGTTCCCGCGGGTGACGTCGGCGAACGCCGGTACCGAGATGCCGACGGTGAAGCCGAAGTGCTGCGTGTAGAAGTCGACGCAGGCGGCGACGTCGTCGACCAGGTAGCGGACGCTGACGGTGTCGGTCGCTCGGGCTTCGCTCATGTCGGTCGCTCCGTCGGGGTGGGGTTGGTGGTGTTCAGGGCCAGCACGCCCGCGATCAGGAACTCGATGCGTGCGTCGAGCTCCGCTGCGGTCCGGCGGAAGGCGGCGTAGGCGGCCTCGTCGTCGAGCCCCTCGGCCTCGGCCGACGGATCGGCCAGGCTCCAGTGCACGTGCTCGGGCGCGTCAGGCGAGCGGGGGCACAGCTCGCGCACCCGGTCGCAGAGGGTGACGACGCGGTCGAAGCGCTGCCCCGCCACCTCGTCGAGGTGCTTCGACCGGTGCTCGCCGAGGTCGACGCTGTGCTCGTCGGCCATGACCCGCACGGCGTACGGGTGGATCGGCTTGGGATGGCTGCCGGCGCTGGCGGCGGCGACGCGGCCGCCGGAGCGGAGCTCGGTGAGCGCCTCGGCGATCTGCGAGCGTGCGCTGTTGCCCGTGCACAGGAACAGGACGTGGGCCCGTGGGAGCTCCGGTCCGGCCTCGGGGATCCAGGCATCGAGGCGGAGACCGGGGTGGACTGCTGCGCCGGTCGCCCTGAGGCTGGCCCGCAGCTCGGCCAGGTCGGCGGAGTAGTACGCGTCGCGCCGGTCGGCGGAGCTGCGCCGGGCCGAGACCAGACCTCCCTGCCGCAGCTTGCCGAGGTGGTACGACACGAGGTTCTGGGGCTCGTCGACCATCGCGGTCAGCTCGTGCACCCGACGGTCGCTGCGAGCGAGCTCTCCGAGCAGGCGCCAGCGCAACGGATGCCCGGCGAGCTGGAGGAACGGCGGCGGCGCGTCGGCATCGGCGACGGCGTCTGCGGGCACGTCGTCATGGTACATCAAGTCGATTCGATGCATCAACGACGCTTGTTGGGTTGTGGTGCACAGTGCACCACCGCACGACCGCTCTCCTCAGCGCCGCGGGCGCCCGCGGCCACGGCCGCGACCGGAGGGGCCGCTCACATCACCGGATGGCGACGGGGGTGTCGCCGACGTGGGCGCCGGTGCCTCGTCGTCCGATCCGTCGTCCTCCTGGTCGCCCTCGACCTCGGCATCCTCGACGGCGCGGGGTCCCCGGTCGGGCAGGGGTGGCGCGTCGGGGAAGGGGATCGGGTCGACGCCCTCGAGCGCAGCAGCGACGAAGTCGTGCCAGATCGGCGCCGCCGCCGTACCGCCCGTGAGACCCGGGACCGGTTCCGCGGCGACCGGATGACCGAGCCACGTGGCCACCGACAACGTCGGGACGGTGCCCACGAACCAGGCGTCGGCGTTGTTCTGACTCGTACCGGTCTTGCCGGCCGGCTGCCAGCCCCGGAGCTGCGCGGCGCGCCCCGTGCCGTCGTCGATGACGTCCTGCAGCATCGAGCGGAGGGCCCCGGTGATCGCGGGGTCCACCGCCTGCTCCGCTTCGGGCTCCCGGTCGAGCACCACCGTGCCGTCCGGCGCCACCACGCGGGTGACGATCCGGGCCTCGGTGTGCGTGCCGCCCGTGGAGAGGAACCCGTACGCCGAAGCCATCTCCAGCGGGGACACGCCTCGCGCCAGTGCGCCGAGCGCGATGGACGGGCCACGCTGCTCGGGTCCGCCGAGCGCGGCGTCGACGTCGACGCCCACCCGGTCGGCCACGTCGACGATCGGGTCGGTGCCGACGCTGACCGCGACCTGGGCGAACGCCGTGTTGACGCTGGCGGAGAGCGCTTCTCCCAGGGTGACCGAGCCGTGGTCACGCTCGCCGTAGTTCTCCACCTTCCACCGCTGCCCCGGTGCATGCTCGAACTCGGCCGGGCCGTCGCCCTCGAGGGGCTGTGCCGGATCGAGTCCGGCTTCGAGGGCGGCGACGGCGGCCAAGGGCTTGAACGTGCTGCCCGGCTGACGCCGGCCCTGGGTGGCGAGGTCGAAGTCCTCCGTCCCGGGCGGGGTCACGCTGGCGATCGCCCGCACGGCCCCCGTCTGCGGGTCCACGGCAGCCAGCGCACCTCCCAGGTCGGGCCACCGCTCGAGCGCTCGCTCGACGGCGCCGATGGCGGCGAGCTGGAAGCGGCTGTCGATGCTCGTCTCGATGCGGAGCCCGCCC
>CAZCJT010000022.1:0-14857 GCA_964498565.1 uncultured Acidimicrobiaceae bacterium | reverse complement strand
GCTCCGTCGTGGGGCGCCCGATCGGCCTCGGAGCGGGCGGCCATGCTCCACGGCGCAGCCGATCGGGTCCACGCCGTGCGCGACGAGCTGGCCCGGCTCCAGGTCCACGAGATGGGCAAGCCGCTGGGTGACGCCCTCGGAGGCGTCGACGCGGCGGTGGGCACCATGCGCCAGTTCGCCGAGCTGGGCCCGCTCCACCAGGGCCGCACGATGCAGGGCGACACCGGCGCCATCGACACCATGCACCACGTCCCCCGGGGCGTCGCCGCGGTGATCACGCCGTGGAACGACCCCGTGGCGATCGCGGCGCAGGGCATCGCGGCCAACCTCGCGGTCGGCAACACTGTCGTGTGCAAGCCCTCGGAGCGGGCCTCGTTCTCCGTGGCCGCGCTGGTGGCGGCGTTCGAGCTGCCCGCCGGCGTCGTGAACCTCGTCCTCGGCGACGCCGAGACGGGAGCTGCGCTCGTGGACGACGACGTGGACGTCGTGGTGTTCACCGGCTCCGTGCGGGCCGGACGTGCGGTCGCCGGACGGTGCGGGCCGCGCCTGGTGCACACCGTGCTGGAGCTCGGCGGAAACGACGCGCTGATCGTCGACGCCGGCGTGGATCCGGGGTGGGCGGCCGAGCAGATCGCGACGGGGGGCTTCGCCAACGGTGGGCAGATCTGCGTGGCGGTCGAGCGGGCCTACGTGCATCGCGCCGTGGCCGACCAGGTCGTCGCCGCCCTCGTCGAGGAGGCGACCACCCGTCGGATGGGTCCCGGTCTCGACCCGGCCACGGTGCTCGCACCACTGGTGGACGACGACCACCGCCGGCTGGTGCACGGCCACGTCGAGGACGCGGTCGATCGGGGGGCTCGATGCCTTGCCGGCGGTGCGATCCCGGAGGGGCCGGGCGCCTTCTACCCCGCCACCGTCCTCGTCGACGTCCCCCGCGACGCGCGGATCCTGCACGAGGAGACGTTCGGTCCCGTCGTGCCGGTGGTCGTGGTGGATGACTTCGACGAGGCGGTCGAGCAGGCCGCCACCTCCGAGTTCGGCCTGGCCGCCACCGTCCTCACCGCCGACCAGCGAAATGCCATCGACGCCTGGCGCCGGCTGCCCGTGGGCACCGTGAAGGTCAACGCCGTCTTCGGGGGCGCCCCCGGCGGCTCGGCCGACCCGCACGGCGCGAGCGGCAGCGGACTGGGCTACGGACCCGGCCTGCTCGACGAGCTCACCCGGCAGCGCGTCCTGCACCTGCGACCCGCACCCCGGCAGGGCTCCTGACCAGGCCGTCAGCACGCACCCGGACCAGTTCGTCGGCACACGCGTGGGGCCGGTACTGTCGCTCGTCCCACGGGCTGTGGCGCAGCTTGGTTAGCGCGCCTGACTGGGGGTCAGGAGGTCGGGAGTTCGAATCTCCCCAGCCCGACCATGAAAGTGCAGGTCAGAGCCGGTCCCCAGGGCCGGCTCTTCTGCTTCCTGGCCAGAGGGGACCTAACAGGGGACCTAACCCCAGAGCCAGGGAGACACCATGACCACCACCGACCAGAACGTCCCGAGCGGAGTCGAGCCCGTCGACGTCTACGTGGCCCTCAGCAGGCTCGCCGATGTGCGGGTCAGCGAGCACACGCGGAGCGCCATCGCCAAGGTGCGGGAGCTGCACCGCTACATCGAGTCGGCCATCCGCGACGCGAGCGACCTGCTCGTCATGCACGAAGCGGAGGCGGGTTGGATCGTGGCGGACCTGCAGACCGCTACTCCGGCCTTCGATGAGGTCGACGGCCTGTTCCAGCTCATGGACGCGCTGAGCGGCGCTCGGGAGCTGAACGACGCACTGCGCGACCTCTCCGAGCTCTGCGATCCCGACTCGGCCAGGACGCGGGAGGCGGTCGATCAGGCTCGGGCGAAGCTGGACGTGGAGCGCATGTCGCCGGCCGTGCTCGAGATGGTCCGGGGCATGGCGGCGGACATGGGCAGCACAACCGACTGACCTACGGTTCTCCCGTCGAGGCGGGATCGACCAGAGGGCCTCACCCTTCCGCCGGGTGGGGCCCTCTTCGCGTTCGGGCTTTACACAGCTCGTGAGCGCTTGAGTTTGCGTGCCGACTCGCCGGCCCAGATGCCGTGCTCGGTGCCGAGCTCGAGGGCGTAGGCCCGGCAGGGCTCCACGGCCGGGCAGGTGGCGCAGAGTGCCTTGGCGGGCTCTACCGACTCGCCTCGCTCGGGGAAGAAGATGGCCGGGTCAGCGGTGGCGCAGGCAACCTCGGCCATCCACTCCGGCCTTGCGAACTGCGATAGGACTCCGGCGAGGTGCCCGGCCTGGTCCGGCTGGACTACAGGGGCAGGGTCCTCGTCGTAGGTGTCGACGTCGACCGGGACCCACGTTGCCACCATGTCCGCAGGTTAGTGGGAACGGTTCTTAGGCAGTCGTGGTCGTGGTCAGCACTTGTCTTCCATGGGTTCGACCGTCGGGTCAGGCGAGCATCCATGCGAGGTGAGCGGCGATGCTGCGCTCATCGTGGTTCGACCCGTTCACGTTGATCGTGTTCGTGTTGTAGTTGACCGTCCCTGGCGTGGTGAGGAGTCCCTCGGTTCGGCCGTTCGGCACGATCGCACCGCTGGCGCCGGGCACGAACAGCTCGCGGCCTTCCTCTCCGACGAGATACGGGTCCCCGGCCTTGACCGGACCACCGTGCCGGCGGGGCTTGGCCCGCCGTTCCCGCGCCGAGACGGACGAGTCGGAGAGCGCTCCCCCGGACGCGGTCCGCTGCTTGGCTGCGAACTGCTCAGGGGTGAGCAGTTCGTACTCGGATCGGTCGACACCGAGCGCATCGGCGACGGTGGCGAGGGCCTTGTGGCCACCGATCTTTCCGAGGAGGTCGAGCAGATCAAGGGCACCGTCGATGGGGCCGCTGAACCCGTCGCGCATGACCCCCAGCCACTTCACGACCTCGCCGGCCGCTCCCTCGGTGTAGGTCCCGAGCAGCTCCATCGTCAGGCCCCAGTTCTCGTCCAGGTCCTGCAGCGACGGGATGACCGTCTCGGCCACGAAGTCCACGAGGGCCTGCTGCATGGTCCGCTTGAACGCCTCGACCTTGGTGGCGTTGGTGTCCATCGTGGTGCCGAGGTCGTCGGCCGCGCCGCCCACGTTGCCGAGCTCGGTCGTGCCGCCCTGCAGGGCCGTCAGGAACTCGGGGATCTTGTTGACGGACAAGTCCTCGATCGGGGTGCCGAACAACGCCACGGCCAGCTGGGCGCGGGCTGCAGGGTCCTCGACGGTCTGGAGTGCGGCCACGACCCGACCGAACGCCTCCTCAGCGGCCGGGCCCCCGCCTGCGATGGCGGTGGCGATGGCGCCGGCGTCGAGCTCGAGTGCCTTCAGTGCATCGCTTGTTGCCGTGGACCCATCCGTCGAGCGGATGAGGAACTCTTTCACCGCGTCGCCGACCTTGTCGACGCCCACGCTGGTGTTCTGCGCGGCCGTCAGGATCAGCTCGATCGCTTCCTCACCATCGAAGCCGAGGGCGGCGAAGTTGGCGCCGTACTCGTTGATCGCCTCGAGCACCTCGCCGCGCATCGCGGCGGGAACCTTCTGCAGGGCCGTGGTGATGAGGTCGAACCCGTGGGTGGCGTCGCGCACCAGCTTGTTGCGGACGAGGAACCCGACGGTGGTGACCGCGTCCGCGACGTCGAGCTCGAACACTGTGGCCAGGTTCAGGGCCTTCTCGGTCATCGGCTCCAGCTCGTCGGGGTCGAGCTCCTTGCCGAGCGTCGACATCACCGATTCGACCGCGCCGGACACGTCCTCGAAGGACTCGCCGAACCCGGCGGTGTAGAGCTTGCCGGTCGTCTTGCCGAGCCTCTCCGCTTCGGACGGTGGTAGGTCCAGAGAGGCGGCCAGACGGGCCGTGGTGGCCTTCTGGTCCAGGCCGGTGAAGAACGCCTGCGTGAGGGCAGCGCCCGCGCCTACGCCGGCTCCAGCCATGCCGGTCTTGAGGACGTCGCCAGCCTTGCCGGCGAACACCGTCATCTTCTTCTCGGCCTTGCCCAGGCCCTCGTCCAAACCCTTCTCGAGCGGCTTGGTATCGCTGATCACCCTCACGGTGAGGGTGCCCTTCTTGCCGGCCATGGGGCCGTCCTTTCAGTCGACCGCAGGACGGTCCCGGGGCGGTTCGAGGGACCCGGGACCGTCCGTTGGAGTGTGTGGGTGCAGGGCGCCTGAAGGAGGCCGACCGGATGGAGGAACTGATTCGGTCAGCGTCCTATCCCCGCACCCACGAACTAGGCACCGATCCGGTACGCGGCGTTGGCGTCGCGGACATGCATCAGCGCGTTGGTCTCGACCCGGAGGTCGGTCAGGTTCTTCTTGAACCCGGTGTAGGGGTCGGCCTCGACTCGCATCGTGCCGAGGTAGAGCTGACCGATCCGGGTGGTGTCGACCAGGAGGGGGTCGGCACCGACCGCCGCGACGGACTCGACGATGCGGAGCCCGAACAGCGGGCTCGAGGTGTTCGCCGAGTCGAGGTCGAACAGGTACGAGCCGGCGGTGTCGACCGTGAGGTCGAGCGCGACCGCGTCGGCCGGGTCCACGATCAGCAGGTCGGGGTTCATGCCGGCGGTGCGCATCGCGGCCACGGCGTTGCGGATCTGCGCGATCAGCCCGGTGCCGGTGCTGCCGAAGGGCTCGGCCGCGGTGAGCTGGGCGTAGACGTGGGCGTCAATGGACTGCATGACGGCCAGGCGGCCCTCCTGCTCGAGCATCTGGCCCAGGGCGGGCACCGACTCGAGGAGCTGGTTCGGCACCTCGTCGATCACGACGGCGTGCTGGGGGATCTCCTCCACCGAGTGGATGATCGTGTGATCCAGGGTCGCCTTGTCGGTGAGGGCGTCGACGTCACGCTTGACCGTGCCGGTCAGGGTGCGTGCGGTGATCTTGAAGTCGGTCACGCCCGTCGCCTCCCCTGCGTTCGTGGTCGGCATGAGCGGGAAGATGAACCGGCGGTCAGCGGGAAGGGGGACGTAGCTGTCGCCCCCGGTGTTCCAGGTGGCGGCGGCGGCGCCGGTCAGGGTCGGGGCCTTGATGCCAAGCGCGGCCGTGGCGTCCACCTCGACACGGGGACGCTCCTTGAGGGAGAACCCGGCGCCCAGGACCGACTTGGCGAAGCTGCCGGCGCCTTGGGTCGACGGCGTGCCGGACTCGAGGTTGTGGTGGGTGCCGGGCGTGCCGGAGAGTTCCTGCACGAGTCGAGTGCCCTTGATCTGGTCAGTGAGGGCTCGCACGTTGGCGCCCATCTTGTTGAGCTCGGCGATGTCTGTGACGGTGGCACCGCCGGCCTTCGCGTCGCAGGCGTCGGCGAAGCGGCGCATGTCAGCGACCGCACGCTCGAGGCGTTCACGGGTGGTGGTCATGGGGTGTTGCCTCCGGATGAGGGATGGGCCTGCCTTTGCAGGCGAAAGTGGGACAGCGCGACGACTCGGCGTCGCTTGCGTCGCACAGCGGAGAGCGTCGGAATGGGCGGCGGGCGGCCTTGCGGCGGCGGGCGGCCCTTAGACGGAGCGTCTCGGGTGGCTTGCCTTCAGAATACCGCACCGGGCAGACAATGGGAACGGGTCTCATTTGTCGTGGCGCTGGTTCAGGGCGATGGTCATGGCGAGGGCGAGCTCCTGAGCACTGGCGACGATCGCGGCACGCTGCACGTCGCGGTCGAGCTCGACCAGGGCGAACACCTCGGCGAGGTCGGTCGCGGTCACGCCTTCGGCGAGCAGCTCCTCCGTGGTCGGGGCCGGGGCGTCGGCGTAGTACCGGCCCAGCAGGTCGGCGATGCGATCAGGATCGGTCATCGGGTGCTCCTTCGAGGGGCAGGGGGTCGAACATCGCTAGGTCGATCTGGGGGCGCCGGTTCCGCACTCTTTGGCGTACCCCCCCGACCGAAAATTGGGCCGCCTCTGACCACTGGACCCCCCGGGGGGGTGCCGGGGAGAGAGACGGGACGAGTGCGGAACCTTCGGGGGTAGCACGGTTGTGGAGATTTCATGACCCCCGCCCTCGGTCGACGTCCACGGCGGTGACTCGCTTCAGCGCTGCGATGTGGCTGCAGTCGGTGGAGCTCGCCCGGTGCGGGCACGAGCACGACCAGAGTCCGTCACGCCAGCCTGTGCGGTACACGGCGCCGTCTCCTCGCACCTGAGCAGCGACCAGCGCACGGTTGGCGTCGGTGACGATCACCCGGCCTTCTGCGAGGTAGCGCTCGGCCTTGAGCGTCTTGGTCTCACGAGGCACGGGTACCCCCTAGAAGGGTGTCACCACTGTCACCGCTGTCACTGTCACCGGGGAACTGAGGGTCCGGTGGTGACTCGGGTGACAGGAGTGACAGGGGTACAGGGGGGAAGTAGTGACCCTCTCCGTCGGTGTCGAGCTGAGGCGGCTCGGCGTCGACCATGCGACGCACGGTCTGCTTCACGGTGTCGAGGGCGATGCCGGTGGCCTTGGCGATGGCGGTCGGGCCGATCCCCTCGGCGTCTCGCACGGCCGCCAGGATCGAGCGGCGGGTGGTGGCAAGCTCGTAGTCCGATGCCGGCCCCTCGAGCATTGACCACATGCCCCGTGAGGCGTCGAAGGCCAGAGCGTGCTCGGCCTCGTTCACGTCCCTGCCGGTGATCGCCAGGATGCCGTCAGCGGCGTTCCTGGCCCGCTTCAGGACCATGATCGTGTCGGCGGCCCCGGCGATCCCGTTCGTGCCGCTCACGGTGTCGAGGAAGTCCTCGGAGCCCATCTTGCGGGTGTGGTGCAGGAGCAGGATCGCCACCGAGTGCTCGTCGGCCAGAGCCTTGAGCGGCGACACGGCGCCGTAGTCGGCGAGGTACTGGCTCCCCCTGTCTTGGAGCTGGGGGCGGACCTTGGCGAACACGTCCACGATCACCAGCCGGGGGTTCGGTGTGGTCCGCAGCCACTTGTCGATCCGCTCGATGCCGGCGGGGAACGGGTCACACTCCGTCGCCAGGGTCAGCCCGTCCGGTGGGGGCTCCTTGCCAAGCATGATCCCGAGACGCTGCTGCAGACGCCGGGGTGGGTCTTCGAGCGCGAGGTACAACACGTCTCCCTGCTCCACCGGGATGCGACCGAAGGCGTGCCCACCTTGAGCGACGGCCAGACCGGCGCCGTAGGAGAACCACGACTTGCCGACCTTTGGGGCACCGGCGAACACGGTCAGCCCTTCCGGCACGACATCGGGGATCGCCCAGCGTGGCTCTGGGAACGTCATCCCCATGAGCTCGGCGGCGGTGAAGCTGGACCGTCGAGCCGGCGACTTCTGGGCGATCTTGCCCGAAGGTTCCGGCACGATTTCCGGAACCTCGTCGGGCTCGGTGTAGGCGTCGAGAGGCACCACCTCGTCGTGCTCTTCGTCGCCAAGGTCGTGGCGGGGTGGCCCGAGGCGCTCGAGCTGATCGGCCTTCCAGGCGTCGTCACGAAGGGCGCCGATAGTGGGGCGGGACTGCACCTAGACCACCTCCTGCGACAAGCCGAGGAGCTCGTACGCGACGGCCCGGCTGCGCTTGGCGCCGAGGGTCTCGAAGATGGCCAGGGCCAGCGCGTCGGGCTCACGGCCGGCGTTGCGGAGGTCGCGGCGCCAGTAGGTCGACAGCAGGGCCGGGTGGCCGTTCCACGACAGGCGAGCCAGGGCGGGCATAGACTTCGTGGCGTCGGATCGCTTGGCGGTGACTGACTCGGAGCGGGCGCCCTCTGGCCGGGGCGCTCGTCTCGCGTCCGGGGCACTCATGCGTCACCCCCGGTCCGCCAGCGGGTGACGGTGCGCCGGGCGCGGTGCATCGTCATCGGCACGTCGAAGTCGACGGCGGCCAGGACCGTGAGGAGCTGGTCCTCGGAGTCGCAGGGCACGAGGTACCCGTCGCGGATGGCGTCGAGGAGCTCGGCGAGTAGTAGGGACTTCTCGGCGGCGCGAGTCATGCGACCACCTCGGAGCCCAGCAGCTCCTCGAGCACGGTGGCGCGGATGAGGCGCTTGCCGCCGAGCTTCACGCTCGGGATCGTTCCGTCATCGAGGCGGAGGTAGACCCAGGCGCGGGAGGCGCCGAGCGCTTCGGCGAGCTCGGCGGGGGAATAGGCGAGCCGGTCGACCGGCGTGGCGGTTGCAGGCATGAGGAACCCTCCAGGGGTTCCGACTCATGCCAGTGCGTCGGTCTCGTCTTGGGCCCTTGGCCCTCGGCGTTGGACTTCTGTGAGCAGGTTAGCGGCGGGTTGGATGGCGGCGGTTGATGGTCCGCAGCTTCACGAGTGGCGTGGTGCCGTCCGGTCCCGGAGTGCGGGCGATGCGGCGCCGCACCGTCCGCAGGTCGACGGTCCTGGCGCGGCACCGGTTGCACCACGCCTCGATCGAGTCGGCTGGGATCTCCTCGAGGATCAACGCCTCCGTGTCTGCAACATCCACGCGGCGGGCCGGCTTCTGTCCGGTGAGGATGTGCTCGGGGATCGTGCAGGGCTGAACCTCACAACGACACCGGGTCAGTCTGCGGGTGCCGTTGTTGAGACCGATGACGAACGCGACGTCCCCCGGCTCGATCTGACGGCGCAGCACGGGCACGAAGACCGCAGGGTCGGCGGCGACGTCATCTTCGTCGTACACCTGGCGGAGGTACACGTCGGCCACGAGCTCGGCGCACCGATGGCACCGGATGATCGCCGCGAGGCGGAAGTCATCGTCCGGGTTCACGCGTCGCCCCACAACGCGGTCTCCATCGCCGTGGCGGCTTCGCTCTTGGCCTCGTCCAGCAGGTGCCCGTACACGTCGGCCGTGACTCGGATGGAGGAGTGCCCGAGCACCTCGGACACGACTTTGAGCGGCACGCCCTGGGCCAGGAGGAGCGACGCGGCGGAGTGGCGGAGCTGGTGGGGCGACCATCTGCCGATGCCGGCGCCCTCGGTCAGCTTGTAGGTGGTGTTGCGGAAGTTGTCGGGGTCCAGCGAGGTTCCGGTCGCGGTGCGGAACACGAGGTCACGACCGAGCGGCAGCGGCTCCCACAGCTCGCCGGCCAGTAGGCGCTCCTCAGCCTGGCGGGCCCGGTGCCGGCGCAGGGCGGCCACGACCGAGCTCGGCAGGTGGATGGTCCTGCGGCTCTGGCGGGTCTTGGGCTCCTCCACGACCAGCCCAACGTCGTCGTGGCGCTTGAGGGCCATGCGGACGTTCAGGCGGGCCGGTGTGCCGTCGAGGTCGACGTCGTCCCATGCGAGTCCGAGGAGCTCGCCCCGGCGCAGACCGAGCGACAGGGCGACGGTGTAGGCGGCCTCCAGTCGATGACCGGCCAGGTGTGCGAGCAGGGTGCGGGCCTGCTCGGCGGTCAGGGCCTTGCCCTCCTCGCCTCCGATCTTCACTCCGTTGGCGAGGGCGGCCACGTTGCGCTGCACCATGCCCTCGGCCTCGGCCCATCGCAGGGCACGACGGAGCACCGACCGGGCGAGCCGGCGAGTGTTCGGCGAGAGTCCGTCGGCCTCCATGTCGCGCAGCATCTTCGTGACGTCGCGGGCGGTGAGGGTCCGCAGGTGCTTCCGACCGAGGCGCGGGCGCACGTAGTAGTCGACCATCTGCCGGTAGTTCGTCTCCGTGCCCTTGGCGACCGAACCGGGCAGCACCTCGGTCAGCCACTCCTCGAGGAACCGGGCGACGGTGAGGTCTCGCCGGGGGGCCTCGCGGCCTTCGTCGTGGGCTTCGGCCAGCTCGCGGAGACGCTCCTCCATCTCGGCCTTCGTGCGGCCGGTTGCCTTCTTGCGGATCTGGCGGCCGTTCTCGTCGACCCCCACGGTGATCCGGCCCTCCCATCGCTTCCGTGCGTCGTTGTAGTGGCCTGAGCCTCTCGGTCGTCGTTCCACTGACCCTCCCTGGGTTGGCCCTCGCCTGACCGCCTAGCCGGTGGTCAAGAGGTCCCGGAGGGGACCTAGGAGGGGACCTAAGAAGCATAGACAAGTCTGGACACGGCTGTTAGTGTCTTGACGTACCACGCCCTCTGACCAGGGCTTTCGTGGACGGTTCTGTTGACCGATAGACGCCCAGTCGTTGACTGGGGGTCAGGAGGTCGGGAGTTCGAATCTCCCCAGCCCGACGACGAGCTGGCTCCACTCGGAGTCAGCTCAGTCGCGCGCCCTGGACCCGACGGTCGCAGCCTGGCCGCCGACGAAGCCGCCCGCAGACGGTCTGGTGCACCGGCGGGCTGGATAGGGCCATGCCCATGCGAGCGATGGTGTACCGGGGCCCGTACAAGGTCCGCGTAGAAGAGAAGGACGTCCCGCCGATCGAGCACCCCAACGATGCGATCGTCCGGGTGACCATGGCGGCGATCTGCGGGTCGGACCTGCACCTGTACCACGGGATGATGCCCGACACCCGGGTGGGCATGACCTTCGGTCACGAGTTCATCGGCGTGGTGGAGCAGGTCGGCCCGTCGGTGCAGCACCTCCGGGCCGGCGACCGGGTCATGGTGCCGTTCAACGTGTACTGCGGCTCGTGCTTCTACTGCGCACGAGGCCTCTACTCGAACTGCCACAACGTGAACCCGAACGCCACCGCGGTCGGGGGCATCTACGGCTACTCCCACACGTGCGGCGGATACGACGGCGGCCAGGCCGAGTACGTGCGGGTCCCGTTCGCCGACGTGGGGCCGAGCGTCATCCCGGACTGGATGGACGACGAGGACGCCCTGCTGTGCACCGACGCGCTGGCCACCGGCTACTTCGGCGCCCAGCTCGGCGAGATCAGCGAAGGCGACGTCGTCGTGGTGTTCGGTGCCGGCCCGGTCGGCCTGTACGCCGCCAAGTGCGCCTGGTTCATGGGCGCCGGGCGGGTCATCGTCATCGACCACCTCGACTACCGGCTCGAGAAGGCACGGGAGTTCGCCCACGCCGAGACCTACAACTTCGTCGAGTACGACGACATCGTCGTCCACATGAAGAAGCTCACCGAGGGCCTCGGCGCGGACGTCGCCATCGACGCCGTCGGCGCCGAGGCCGACGGCAACCTGCTCATGCACGTCACCTCGGCGAAGCTCAAGATGCAGGGCGGCTCGCCCGTTGCCCTCAACTGGGCCATCGACTCGGTCCGCAAGGGCGGCACCATCTCGGTGATGGGCGCCTACGGCCCCATCTTCAGCGCCGTGAAGTTCGGCGACGCCCTCAACAAGGGGCTCACGCTCCGCATGAACCAGTGCCCCGTCAAGCGGCAGTGGCCCCGCCTCTTCGAGCACATCCGCAACGGCTACCTGAAGCCGAACGACATCGTCACCCACCGCATCCCGCTCGAACACATCGCCGAGGGGTACCACATCATGTCCTCGAAGCTCGACGACTGCATCAAGCCCGTGATCGTGACGGAGGCCGCCTGATGCCCTACACCGCCGAGAAGCCCCCGCTCGTGCCGCCGAGCGACGAGCTGCGCCACCGCATCCCGGGATGGGGCGTCGACCTCGACCCCGCCGACCGACCGTCGTACCCCCGCGAGCGCGACCCCGAGCCGCAGGAGGGCGTGCACTGGCACCTCCCGGAGCAGCAGCCGGAGAAGTGGCCCCGGGAGCGCTCCATGGAGCACGAGCGGCTGACCCCCGTGTTCGGCACCTCCTGCCCGCCCCGTCTCCTGTCCGGCGCGGTCCGCAAGCTCGCCTACCGCCGCTACAGCGAGGGCCGCGCCGCCCACTGGCTCCTGCTCATCGCCGCGGACCGGGTGGACGCGTGGGAGCACCACCTCGGCTCCTTGGTGCGGCTGCGGCCGGACAACCCCATCACCGAGACGGGCATCCGCAGCGAGGTCATCCACGGGGGCCTGCGCTCGCGACTCCGCCGGCGACGGACCGACCTCGTCCACCAGCCCCTCGACGTGGTCATCGTCGCCGGGCCGTGGGTCGCGCTCGCCTGGCTGGTCGTCCGCTTCGTCCGACGCCGGCGCTGAGGCCCGCTCCCCTCACAGGAACACGGCGGCGAACTGCACGAAGCGCCACGTCAGGTACGCCACGAGGAGCGCCAGCATGAGCTTGAAGTGCCACGGCACCGGGGGTGCCGGTTCCGGCTCGGTCGGCTCCGCCACGTGGTGCCCGGCGGGGCAGTCGCCCTCGGCGTCGAGCGTGTTCGGGTTGTAGAAGCGGTCGCAGGGCTCGCAGTACGGCACGGGTCAGCGTCCGAGCGTGGCGGTGATCCGCGACGGGACCGGCCGGCCGATCAGCGCGGACACCGTCCCCGCCGTGCGCACCATCCGGTCGAGGTCCACGCCGGTGTCGATGCCGAGGCCGTCGCAGAGGTGCACCAGATCCTCCGTCGCCAGGTTCCCCCCGGCCCCCTGCGCGAACGGGGAGCCGCCGAGGCCGCCGACCGCGGTGTCGAAGGCGGCGACGCCCATGGTCATGGCCGCGAACGCGTTCACCAGCGCCGTACCGCGGGTGTCGTGCAGGTGGAGCCGCACGTCGGCGCCGGTGGTGGCGATGACGTCGGCGATCCGGTCCGGCGTGGCGACTCCGGTCGTGTCGGCCAGGGTGATGGCCGTGGCGCCGGCGTCGTGGGCCGAGTCGACGATGGCGGCCACGTCGAAGGCGCCGATGTCCTCGTCGTAGGGCGAGCCGAACGCGCACGAGATCACGACGTCGACCGGGCGGCTCCCGGCGGTCTCGGCGATCGCCCCGATCTGCGCGACCGACTCCTCGACGCTCATCTTCACGTTGCGCTGCGAGTAGGCCTCCGACGCCGAGACCGTCACCGTGAGCCCGTCGACGCCGGCCTCGACGGCGAGCTGGGCGCCCCTCACGTTCGGGACCAGCGCCCAGTACCGGGCGTGCTCGTCCCGCTCGAGCGCCCGGAACAGGTCGCCGGCACCGGCCATCGCCGGCACCGCGGCGGGCGACACGAACGCGGCCGCCTCCACGTCGACGATCCCGGCGTCGACCAGGGCCGTGATGAGGGCGACCCGATCGGCGACGCGCACCGGCTGCTCGGGTTGCAGTCCGTCCCGGGGACCGACGTCGCGGATCGAGATGGTGTCGGGCAGGTCCCAGGACACGGCTGCTCCTAGACCGGGGGGACGCCGTGGCGGCGGTCGGAGAACTCCCGACGGCGGGTGCCAGCCGCGTCGAAGCGGCGGGCGACCTCGTCGCGGAGAGCGCTCGGCGGCACGATGGCGTCGATGACGAGCTCGGATGCGAGGCGCATCAGGTCGACGTCGGCCTCGTAGACGGCGATCTGCTCGGCCACGAACGCGTCGCGCTCGCCCTCGTCCTCGATGGCGGCGATCTTGCCGGCGAAGACGGCGTTCACGGCGGCGTCCGGTCCCATCACGGCGATCTTGGCCGTGGGCAGCGCGATGGTCGCCTCCGGCTCGAACGCCGGTCCACACATGGCGTAGAGGCCGGCGCCGTAGGCCTTGCGCACGACGACGCACAGCTTGGGCACGGTGGCCTCGGTGATGGCCGTGACCATCTTGGCGCCGTGGCGGATGATCCCCTGCCGCTCCACCTGCGTGCCGATCATGAAGCCCGGCACGTCGGCCAGGAACAGCAGCGGGATGTTGAACGCATCGCACAGCCACACGAACCGGGAGGCCTTGTCGGCCGAGTCGACGAACAGCACACCGCCGAGGTGCGAGGGGTTGTTGGCCACGACGCCGACCGGGCGGCCGTCGATCCGACCGAGCCCGCAGATCAGCTCCTTGGCGAACAGCGGCTTGTACTCGAAGAAGGACTCGCCGTCGACCAACCCGTCGATGAACGCGTGCATGTCGAAGGCGGCTGCTTCGTCGACCGGGACGACGTCGTCGTGGAGGATCTCCGACGGCGGCACCGGCTCGTAGCGGGGCGGCTGGTCGCGCCAGGTCGGCGGGAAGTACGAGAACCAGGCCCGGGCCTGGTCGAGGGCGTCCTCGTCGTCGTCGGCGAGGGCGTCGCCGCAGCCCGAGACGCTGGCGTGCATGCGGGCGCCGCCCATCTCCTCGAGCGTGGTGTGCTCGCCGATGACCTTCTCGGCCATCCGGGGCGAGCCGAGGTACATCGAGGCATTGCCCTCGACCATGAACACCACGTCGCAGAAGCTCGGGATGTAGGCCCCGCCGGCGGCCGACGGGCCGAACAGGCAGCAGATCTGCGGGACGCGCCCCGACAGCCGGATCTGGTTGGCGAAGATCCGCCCCGCGCCACGTCGGCCCGGGAACAGTTCCACCTGGTCGGTGATCCGGGCGCCGGCCGAGTCGACCAGCCAGAAGATGGGCAGGTCGTGGGCCAGCGCGAACTCGCTGGTGCGGACCATCTTCTCGACGGTCCGGGCGCCCCACGATCCGGCCTTCACGGTCGGGTCGTTGGCCACGACGCAGACCCGACGACCGTCGACGGTGCCGGTGCCGGTGACGACGCCGTCGGCGGGCAGGTCCTGGCCCAGCACGTTGGCGAGGAGGGCGTCCTCGATGAAGGAGCCGGGGTCGAGAAGGAGGTCGAGCCGGTCCCGGACGAACAGCTTGCCCTGCTTCTCGAGCTTGGCCCCCTGGGCCTCGAGGTTGCCGGCCAGCGCCCGCGAGGTGGCAGCGGCCAGCTGCTCGAGCGGATCGTGGGGCGCCGTCACCCCCCGATCTTGCCCGAGGGCCGGGGAGGGCGCGAAGCGCGGCGCGGGCCCGTCCGACGAAGGCCGGTCGTGGGTGATGGACATGACGTCGTCGATAGCCTGGTCCTATGGCCCGTCCCACCGTCCGGCAGCTGGAGTACGTCGTGGCCGTCGCCGACCTCCTCAGCTTCCGCGGGGCGGCCGAGGCGTGCGGCGTGAGCCAGCCCGCGCTGTCGACGCAGGTCCGAGAGGTCGAGCAGCGCCTCGGCCTGTCGCTGTTCGAGCGGGGCCGGGCCGGGGT
>CAZCJT010000021.1:0-14960 GCA_964498565.1 uncultured Acidimicrobiaceae bacterium | reverse complement strand
GGCCGGGCGGGTGCCGTCGGCGTTCGGCGTGCTGCTCGCCGCCATCGACCTGCACCACACCGGCACCACCGAGGTGGTGGTGGCCGGCGACCGCCCGGACCTGCTCGACGTCGTGCGCCGGCGGTGGCTGCCGAACGCCGTGCTGGCCTGGGGCGAGCGCTACGACTCGCCGCTGTGGCAGGGGCGAGAGGACGGACGGGCCTACGTGTGTCGCAGCTACACGTGCCAGCTGCCCGCCACCACGCCTGAGGAGCTGGCCGCCCAGCTCTGAGCCGCTGCTACACCACGACTGCCAGTTCAGGACCGGTTGGCCGCCTACCACCCGTCCCGAACTGGCAGTGCCCATGTTGCACCGGGGCTACCAGCGGCCCCGATGGACGATGTCGTCGAGGGCGGGGCGGGGGCGGGCGGCGCTCCGTCCCGGCTCGTCGGCGGCCGGCCAGCCGATGGCGACCGTGCCGAGGGCACGTTGGTCATCGGGGACGCCGAATGCGGTGCGGACGGCCCGCTCGTGTTCGAACTGGCCGAACAAGCAGGCGCCCAGGCCGGCCGCGGTGGCCCCCAGCAGCAGGTTCTGGACGACCGCGCCGCCGTCGACCCACCAATACGGGACGGGCCACACGTCCACACCCGTACCGAGCCCGGTGGCCGCCTTGTCGACCTCGGCGTAGCGGTCGGCGTAGTCCTCGGGACGGACGTACGGCACGATCAGCACGGGCGCGTGCAGCAGGCCCTGCCAGCGGAACCGGCTGCGGGCGTCGACGTCGGGCATGGTCGTCGACCAGTAGCGGTCCGCCCCGTCGTCCCGGAGCACCAGGAACGACCACGGCTGGGTGTTGCCCGCCGACGGCGCCCGCCGGGCCAGGTCCAGCAGGCGGTCGACGAGGTCGTCGGGGACAGGCCGGCCGCGGTCGAAGGCCCGCACCATCCGGCGCGCCGACAGCAGCCGGGTGAGGTGCTCCACCGGATCAGGCAGCGACGGGGTGCGCCGTGCCCATCGTCCCGCCGGCGCCGAGGACGAGGGCGGTGGTCAGCTCAGGCCAGCTTCTCGAGGTCCTCGGCCATCGCCCAACCGAAGGCGATGACGCACTCGCCGGACCCGGCGTCGAGGTCGGCGAAGAACTCCTCGTACTCGGCGACCTTGTCCCGCTTGAGGCACTCGTGGTCGAACACGACGGGCAGCGACCCGTCGCCCTTGACGCGGAACTGGCGGTCGGCGTAGCGAGACGGGACGATGCCGTAGCGCTTGGCCAGACGACGACCCCAGGCCCGCTCCTCGCCCGAGGCCTTGTGCTCCCGGCGGGGGATCAGGTCGGACAGGGCGCGGAACGCCTCGTAGCCGGAGGGGTCGGTGAGGCGGGCGGCCACGAGGACGTCTTCGTCCGGGAACGCCAGCACGGCGCGGCGCAGCTCCTCGTGCATGATGGCCCGCAGGACAGTGTCCCGCTTCGACGACCGCTTGATCGAGCCCATGCCGATGAGCACGCAGGGCGTCCCACCGATGCGCTCGAGGGTCGAGAACGTGAAGCCCTTGAGCTTCCCGTCCTCGCGGGCCTGGGAGACGAGCACCCAGGACTCGGCTTCCTTGGTGATGGCGCCGATCTCGTGCGGGAACGGGCTCTCGGCGCACAGGTCGGCCAGATCGGCCAGCTCGACGTCGCTCAGCCCCGTGCAGTCCTTGGTCTCGACCTCGATCGACATGCGTGTGGAGCCCCCGTGTTGCCGGCCTTGTGGTCGCTCCAGTCCACTCGGTCCGGTCGGTAGCGCGCAAATCACGCCGAACGGCTGATCGATCGCCCCGACGTCAATCGACGAGCGCCGCCGGGCCCAGCAGGACCCGGATCTCCGAGACCAACCCCGTGCCGGCGTCGACGCCGTAGGCGGGCGGGAGCCGCAGCACCTTGTCGTCGCCGAGGTGCAGCAGGACGGGGTGGTCGCCGGGGTGCTCGAGGAGGACCTCCTTGAGCTGGGCGATGAGGTCGGCGGTGAGCCGGTTCGGCATGACGCCGAGGCGGAACGGCGTGGCCGAGTCGGAGACGCCCTCGACGACCTCGATCTCCATGGCGATCAGCTTGGGCATGTCGTCGCGCTTGTCGACGCGGGCCTTCACGATGACGATGGCGTCGTCGGCGAGCTTGTGGCCGTGCTCGGTCATGGTGCGGGGGAACACCATCGTCTCGGCGCTGGACCGCAGGTCCTCGAGGACGAACACACCCATGAGGTCACCCTTCTTGGTCCACTTGCGCTGGAGGTTGGTGATGACGCCGCCGACGGTCTTGATGGCCCCGTCCTCGCACTCGGCGAGGGCGTCGAGGCCGACCTCGGTGCGTCGGGCCAGGAACTCCTCGGCGCCGAACAGCGGGTGGTCGGAGACGTAGAGGCCGAGCATCTCCTTTTCGAAGGCCAGCTTCTGCTGCTTGGGGAACTCGAGATCGGGGATGCCCTCGCGCTCGTCGAAGCCGAATCCCGACCCGCCACCCGGCTCGTCGACCACGGCGTCGAACAGGCTCATCACCCCGGCCTCGGCCTCCTTGCGACGGGCGATGGCACGGTCGATGATCGACTCGAACACCATGAGCAGGCCCTGGCGCGGATGCCCGACGGAGTCGAACGCGCCGGCCTTGATGAGCGCCTCCACCGTCTTCTTGTTGAGCACGCCGAGGTCGACGCGATCGCAGAAGTCGTAGAAGTCGGCGAAGGCACCGTTGGCGTCGCGCTCGGCGATGATCAGCTCGCACAGCCCCGTGCCGACCCCGCGCACGGCCGACATGCCGAACACGATCTCGCCTCCGTCGATGCCGCCGTCGTCGCCCCGACGCAGCTCGGGGGCGAAGTCCACCAGCGACCGGTTGACGTCGGCCACCGTGACCGGGATGTCCATCGCCCGGCACTCGGCCAGGTACACGGCTGCCTTGTCGAGGTTGCTCTTGACGCTGGTGAGCAGCGCCGACATGTACTCGGCCGGGTAGTTCGCCTTGAGGTAGGCGATCTGGTAGGCGATGAAGCCGTAGCCGTAGGAGTGGCTCTTGTTGAAGGCGTAGTCGGCGAAGGGCTCGATCATGTCGAACCAGGCCGTGCCGACCTTCTCGCCGTACCCCTGCTCGATGCAGCCGTTCACGAACTTGGCCCGCTCCTTGGCCATGATCTCGCGGACCTTCTTCCCGGCCGCCTTGCGCAGCGAGTCGGCGTCGGCGAGCGAGTAGCCGGCGAACTTCTGGGCCAGCCGCATCATCTGCTCCTGATAGATGCAAAGCCCCCACGTCATACCGAGGATCTCGTCGGCGTCGTCGTGGATGTAGCTGATCTCCTTGCGGCCGTTTTTGCGGTCGGCGTAGTCGTTGTGCATGTTGGCCGCCATCGGACCCGGCCGGTACAGGGCCACCAGGGCGGCGACGTCTTCGAAGGTGTCGGGGGCCAGCGAGCGCATCAGGGCCCGCATCGGCGGTGACTCGAGCTGGAACACGCCCACGGTCTGGCCGGCGCGGAGCAGGTCGTACGTCGGCTCGTCGTCGAGGGGGACGTCGTCGATGTCGACCTGCTCGCCGCGGGTGTGCTCGATCAGCTCGAGGGTGTCGGAGATGATGTCGAGGTTGCGGAGCCCGAGGAAGTCCATCTTCAGCAGGCCGAGGTCCTCGACGCCGTGCATCTCGTACTGGGTGACGACCGGCGCTTCCTCGATGGGCTTGCCGGGCTCGGGCTTGCGCTGGATCGGCAGGTAGGTGGTGAGGGGCTCCTTGGTGATCACCACCGCGGCGGCGTGGATACCGTCGGAGCGGCGCAGGCCCTCGAGCCCCTTGGCGACGTCGATGACCTCCTTGGAGACCGGGTCGCTCGAGTACATCTCCCGGATCTCGGTGGCCATCTTGTAGCCGTCGCTGTACTTGGGGTGCTCCTCGAGGCAGGCGTAGAGCGGCGTGTCACGGCCCATGATCAGCGGCGGCATGGCCTTGGCGATCCGGTCGCCGGTGCCGTAGTCGTGACCGAGCACCCGGGCGGCGTCGCGCACCGCCTGGCGGGCCTTGATGGTGCCGAAGGTGATGATCTGGGCGACGTTCTCACGGCCGTAGCGCTCGGCCGCGTAGCGGATCATCTCGTCCCGGTAGCGGGTGTCGAAATCCATGTCGATGTCGGGCATGGAGATGCGGCTCGGGTTGAGGAACCGCTCGAACAGCAGGTCGTACTTGATGGGGTCGAGGTCGGTGATCCAGAGCGTGTAGGCCACCGCGCACCCGGCGGCGGAGCCACGGCCCGGGCCGACCCGGATCTGGTTGTCGCGGGCGTGCTTGATGAGGTCCCAGGTGATCAGGAAGTAGCTGGAGAACCCCATGTCGCCGATGACCTTGAGCTCGAAGAGCAGTCGCTCGGTGACCCGGTCCTCGAGGTCCTTGCCCCAGCGCTTGTGGGCGCCCTCGAACACCAGGTGGCGGAGGTAGTCGTCGTCGGTCTCGAACCCGGGCGGCAGCGGGAAGTTCGGCAGCTGCGGCTTGCCGAACTCGATCTCGACCTCGCACCGCTCGGCGACCCACAGCGTGTTGTCGCAGGCCGAGGGCAGCTCGCGGAACAGGTACCGCATCTCCTCGGCGGACTTGAGGTAGTGGTCGTCGCCGTGGAACTTGAAGCGGTTCTTGTCGCTGACGAGGGAGTTGGTCTGGACGCAGAGGAGCGCATCGTGGGCGAGCGCGTCTTCGCGGTGGACGTAGTGGCTGTCGTTGGTGGCGAGCAACGGGGCCCGGATGGCCTTGGCCAGCTGGGCCAGGCGGGGGTTCGACCACTGCTGGGCCGGGATCCCGTGGTCCTGCAGCTCGACGAAGAGGTTGTCCCGTCCGAAGATGTCCTGGAGCCGGCCAGCGAGCTTGACGGCGTTGTCGAAGCGCTCGTCCTCCGACAGCGGGTCGGTCTGCTGCTTGTCCGGATCCATGATCGCCTTGGGGACCATGGCCTGGAGCACGTGGCCGCCGAGGCAGCCGGTGGTGGCGATGAGGCCCTCGCTGTGCTCCTCGAGCAGCTCCCAGTCGACCTTGGGCTTGCGGTAGTAGCCCTCCATGAACGACCGGGAGGCGAGCTGGATCAGGTTCTTGTAGCCGACCTCGCTCTCGGCCAGCAGGGTGAGGTGGTACCACGGCTTCTTGCCGCCCTCACCCTCGCCGCCGGAGTCGTCCATCTTCCCGCGGGCCGCGATGCGCTCCGTGCGGTGGTCGTGGGCCATGTAGGCCTCGGTGCCGAGGATGGGCTTGACGCCCTGGTCCTTGCACGCCCGGTAGAAGTCCAGGATCCCGTACATGTTGCCGTGGTCGGTGATCCCGAGGGCGGGCTGGCCGTCCGCCGCCGCCGCCGCCACCAGCTCGTCGAGGCGCGCGGCGCCGTCGAGCATGGAGTACTCCGTGTGGACGTGGAGGTGGGTGAACGAATCAGCCACCGGAGCCCCTTCTCGCCGAGATCCACAAGTGCTCCACAGCCGGAATCCACAGCTGTGGACAAATCACATCGGTGTGATTCGTGGCGCGGGACCGTAGCAGGGCGCCGACGACGGTCGCCCGATCGAGCTCAGCTCCGGGGCGTGGCGTGCTCCACCTGGTCGATGGCCTTCCACTCGGCCAGCTGGGCGTCGAGCGACGTCTCGTCGCCGGGCAGGGTGACGATGTCGCCGTCGACGGCGGCGCCGGCTGCACCGTGCTCGGCGAGGAAGGTGCGCATCTGCTCCTCGAGGCGGGCCTGGAACACCCGGGCCCCCTCCCCCGCGGTCTCGGGCAGGATGGTGGCCACCCGGTGACGGGACCCGTCGTAGCCGTGGGCCACGCGGTCCATGGTGCGGATGCCGTCGTCGAGCTTGGCGCCGAGCTCCCGCAGCAGCGCCTTGCGCTTGCGGGCCGGCAGGGCGCTGATGGGTCCGGCGTCGATCGAGAGGAACGACACCGAGAACACCGTCTTGTAGCGCTGCGACCGGGCCCGCTCGAGGTCGATGTCGGTGAGCAGGAAGCGGGCGTTGTTCACGCCGGTGAGGTCGTCGATCTGGTCGTAGAGGTCGAGCTTGTCGAGCGACATCGACAGGGTGCCCGACGCCCACCCGCCGACCCCGCCGAACAGGAAGTAGGCGATGGCACGGGTGACGATGAGGCCGGAGAACTCGCCCCACCCCACGGCGTCGATGGCGTCGGCCCGGAGCACCACGTAGACGCCGGTGGCGGCGGCGGCACCGATGAGCCCGCCCGGGAGCCGGAACCACAGCAGGAGCAGGAAGATCGGCGCGAACAGGAGCGTGGCCACGACCTCGGTGGTGTCCACGCTGCGGACGAGCAGCACCGCCACCAGCACGGCCAGGATCGCCAGACCGGCGAGGCTCAACATGAGCCGGGCCCGGCCGTAGCCCATGCGAGCCAGCCGCGCCGACATGTCCTGGGTCGCCATCGCCCGGACAGTACCCGAGGCCCGCGCGCCGCTGGCTGACCGGGGAGCCCGTGGTGCAAGACGCGTCCAGGCAGGTCAGCGGTGTGGTTCCATGACGCCTGATGTGGCTGCTCCCGATGTCGCTCCGGGCCAAGATGGCGACGGTGATCCTGCTCGGGATCTTCTTCATCCCCTTCGCCACGTCGGACCTGCGCGGCCTCACCCACGTGCTGACCTGCACCGACTCCGTGTCCGCGTCCCTGCTGGTGGACGACACCGCGGACACCGGCGGCGGCGCCCCCGTGCTCGGCTCGGCCGACACCGTCACCCGCGACGAGGTGGGCCTCGGCCTGTGCGGCGGCCTCGAGGTCGACCTCCAGCTCACCTCGGCGCAGGACGGGCGCGCCGATGTGCTGGTGGCGATCACCAACACCACCGAGCACGACTGGAAGGGCAGCGTCGACCTTCGCTTCGACGACACGCCCGTGCCCGTCGCCATCGGCAGCATCGCCCAGGGCGACACCGAGCAGGACACGGTGGAGCTGCGGGTGGAGCGGGGCCGGGCCTACGAGATCACCGGCACCCTGCTGATCGGCCCGTAGGCCCCACGTTCGCTACAGGTAGGTGCCCGGCAGGTGGGTGGGGCCGGCGTCGGCACCCGGGCGCTGGCCGGCCTCGAGCTGGTGGCGCATCTGCTCGAGCTGCTGGCGGGCGGCGGCCTGCTGGGCGAACAGCGTGGCCTGGATGCCGTGGAAGAGGCCCTCGAGCCAGCCGACCAGCTGGGCCTGGGCGACCCGCAGCTCTCCGGCCGAGGCGGGGGCGTCGCCGAAGGGCGAGGCCAGGCGGTGCAGCTCCTCGGCCAGGTCGTCGGACAGCGCGCCGCTCAGCTCCTGGACCGACTGGTCGTAGATCTCGCGGAGGCGGTCGCGGCCGGCCTCGTCCAGGTCGGCGGAGCGGACCTCCTCGAGGAGCTGGCGGATCATGGCACCGATGCGCATGACCCGGGCCGGCTCCTGCACCGCTTCGGTCGCGCCCTCGGACTCGCCGGTGCCGTGCTCCTGCTCGATCAGCTCCCCCCGTTCGATCTCGTCGTCGGACGGGTCGTCAGCGGTCGGTGCGCTCTGGGCGTCGGACACGGGGGGACTCCTCGGGGGTCGGAGGGATGGCGGTGCGGCTCAGGCGGTGGCGGCCAGGAACGGGACGAGCATCTCGTCGGCCGTGAGCGAGCCATGGCGGCCGATCAGGTGGTACGGCCCGCTGTCGGCCGGGTCGATGTAGGCCACCGGCTCCCGGGCCACCAGGCCCACGTCGCCGAGGCGGGCCCGGACCTTGTCGAGCACCCGGGGACCGAACCAGCCCTCGTCCACCATCTGGTCACGGGTGACGACCCAGCCCGTGTCGGCGTGGGCCTCGGCCGCCTCGAGCAGCTGACGGGTGCGGCCGGGGCGGGCGTGCAGCCAACGGAACCGACCCTCGCCGCTCTGCATCGACAGGTGGGGCCGGATGCCGGGGTCGAGCTCGACGAGGCGCTCCCCCACGTCGACCTGCCCGTGGTCGGCGGTGATGGCCAGGACCGTGCCCGACGGCAGGGTGGTGAGCAGGTCGCCGACGAGGTGGTCGACCCAGCGCAGCTCGCTGTCGTAGTGGTCGCCGAGGCCGTACTCGTGGGCGACCTTGTCGATGCCCTCGTAGTAGGCGTAGACGAAGGGCTCGCCGCTGCGGACCAGGCGGTCGACCTCGGTGACGAGCGTCCCCATGGTGCGATAGCCGACGAAGCGGGCGCCGCCGAGGTGGGCGTCGGTGAAGCCGGTCTGGGCGAACTCGGCCCGGGTGACCACCGGCGGCCGCTGACCCCCGAAGGGCTCGTGCAGTTGGAACTCGCCCGGCGGCATGGCGCGGCGGGCGTCGCCGTCGACCGTGGACCAGCGCAGGACGTTCAGCACGTGGCCCTCGATGGACATGCGGTACCCGATGACGCCGTGCTCACCGGGCGGCATGCCGCTGACGATGGAGGTGAGCGCGGTGGAGGTCGTCGACGGCGCCACGGTGGAGACGGGGCCGCCCTGGAGGACCGAGCAGATGGTGGGAGCGATCGCACGCCGCTGCTGGAGCTGGTTCCAGCCCAGGCCGTCGAGGGTGAGCAGCACCGTGGACTGCTCGGCTTCCGCGAGCGGCCGGGGCATCCAGTCCGCGAGCTCGTCGGGGGGATCCTGGACGACGGCGGCCACGTTGCACACGCACGCACCGGCGTAGTCGGGGATGAGCGGTTCGTCGGCCACCGCGGGCCACGCTAGCCATCCCCACCACGGACACCCACCAACGGAGGACGGCCGCCGGTGCTGTCGCGCCACAGCCGTTCCGTACGATGGCCGCCATGCGGGTGTCGACCAGAGGGGACTACGCGAGCCGGGCCCTGCTGTCGCTCGCCCTCGACGGTGTCGACACGCCGGTGTCCGTGCGGGACATCGCCGCCCGCACGGGCCTGCCCCAGCCGTACCTCGAACAGATCCTGCTCGCCCTGAAGGGCGCCGGTCTGGTCCGCTCCAAGCGCGGCGTCGGCGGCGGCTACGTGCTGGCCCGCTCGCCCGAGGACATCACCCTCGGCGACATCGTCTCGGCGGTGGACGGTCCCATCACGCTCGGCGACTTCGGCGAGCCGCACACCGGCGGGGCCTGCGACCACGAGGGCCAGTGCGTGCTGCTGGCGGTGTGGGGCGACGTGGCCGAGCACATGCGCCGACACCTCGACGGCCTCCACCTGGCCGACCTGGCCCGCATGGCCAACGGCCAGCAGCCCTGGCCGACCCCACCCCACGTCGACCACGACCACGAGCCGGTCGGCGACGCCGTCTGAGTCAGGCGAGCCAGGCGAGGACGGCCTGGAGGTCGGCGGGGAGCGGGCTGTCGGCCTCGACGGACGAGCCGGTGACCGGGTGGCGGAACGCCAGGTGCTCGGCGTGGAGGAACTGGCGGGGCGCCGGCAGGGTCTGACGGGCACCGCCGTAGCGGGGGTCGCCGACGACCGGGTGGCCGATGCCGCGCAGGTGGACGCGGATCTGGTGGGTGCGGCCGGTCTCGAGGTGGCAGACCAGCTCGGTGGCCGGGACGGGCTCGTCGTAGCGGCGCACGACCTCGTAGCCGGTGCGGGCCGGACGGCCCCCGACCACGATCGCCATCTTGGTGGGGTCCTTCGTGGAACGGCCGATCGGGGCGTCGACCTGGCCCCGGGGCTCGGTGACGTGGTCCCAGACGAGGGTGCGGTAGCGGCGCACGATGTCGTGGACCCGCAGCAGCTCGGTGAGGCCCGCGTGGGCCTCGGGGGTGCGGGCCACCGCCAGCAGCCCGGAGGTCTCCCGGTCGAGGCGGTGCACGATCCCGGGCCGGAACGGCTCGCCGACGTCGGCGATCTCGGGGTAGCGAGCGAGGAGCCCGTGCACGAGCGTGCCGGTGGGGTTCCCGGCGCCGGGGTGCACGACCAGACCGGCGGGCTTGTCGATCACGAGGACGTGGTCGTCCTCGTGGACGACGTCCACGGCGACGTCGGGATCAGGGTCGACGGTGATCTCGGCGGCGGCGACCGGCACGTCGAGGCTGAGCCGCTGGCCGACGTCGAGGCGGTCGGCCTTGCGGGTCCGGACCTCGCCGTCGACCCGGACCTCGCCGGCGTCGATCAGGTCGCCGGCGGCGCTCCGGGGGATGTCGCAGAGCATGGCCACGACCCGGTCGAGCCGCTCTCCGGCCAGGGCCTCGGGGAGCTCGGCGTCGAAGGCGGTCATGTCCCAGTCTCGCCCTCGGCGGGGTCGTCGAGCGCATCGGTGAACAGCCCGACCACCAGCAGCAGGCCGATCCCGACCGTCAGGGCGGCGTCGGCGAGGTTGAACACGGGGAACCACTGGAGGTCGACGAAGTCGACGACAGCACCGCCGAGGAACCCGTCGTTGCCGTCGCGGACGAGGCGGTCGACCATGTTGCCGAGCGTCCCGCCGACGACGAGGCCGTAGGCGGCGAGCACCGAGGGCGACCGCTGCGACCGCCCCGACCACAGCAGGAAGGCGACGACGGCGAGGGCGATGACGCTGACGATCGGGCCGCTGTCCGACGTCAGCGAGAAGGCGGTGCCGGTGTTGTAGATGACCCGCAGGCGCAGGGTCCACACCAGGTCGATGATCCGGGTCGGCTGCGTGAGGGCCTCGAGGGCCCACCACTTCGTGAGCTGGTCGAGGACGACGACGACGACCGTGATGGCGACGATGACCGGCAGCGACCGGACGGGCTCGGCGCGGGCGTCGTCCGAGTCGGGTCCGGCCGTGCGCTCAGCGCCGACCGAACCCACCGACCTTGTACTCGACCTTCTCCCGTGCCCACGGAATGGCCTCGAGGCGCTCCTCGGGGATGGGCTCGCCCGAGACCTCGCAGATGCCGTAGGTCCCCAGGTCGAACTTGGTCAGGGCGTGGTCGATCTCCTCGATCATCTCCATCGCCTTGGCGGCCAGCGCCAGGTCACGTCCCCGCTCGACGGCGATGGTGTCGCCCTCGCCGGACTCCTCGTCGAACTGGACGTCGCCCGGGTCCATGTCCATCACGAGGCTGTCGGCCTCGGCGCGCAGCTGGCGGGCCTGGCGCTCGTAGGTGTCGCGCTCGACGTGGAGCAGCTTGCGCATGCGCTCGAGGAACTTGGAGTCGAAGTGGGTCGACTTCCCGGCCCGGCCGCCCTTGGCCGCGGCCTTCTTCGCCGGCGACTTGGCCGACGAGGCACCCTTCGTGGCTGCTGCCTTCGTCGGCGCCGCCTTGGCTGCGCCGGTGGCCTCCTTCGACGCCCCTCCGGAGCTGGCCTTCGTGGCCGCCGCCTTCTTCGTCGTCGCCTTCTTCTTGCTGGCCGCCGAGGCCTTGCTGGCACGTGCCACGTGGTGCTCCTCCGCACAGGGGATGCGAGAGCGTACGCCGTGCCTGGAGGGCCAGCAAGGCATGGTGAGGCCCGTGCAACCCTTGGGGCGCCGTGCGGAGGCGGCCCTAGCATGGCCGGATGCCTGCGAACGAAGGACGCCTGGGATCGGGGCGCTACCCCGACGTCGACGCCCACCCCTCGTTCCCGGAGCTCGAGAAGGCCGTCATCGCCCGCTGGGAGGCGGAGAAGACCTTCGAGCGCAGCATCGACCAGCGGGAGGGCGGCGACGAGTTCGTCTTCTACGACGGCCCGCCCTTCGCCAACGGCCTCCCCCACTACGGCCACCTCCTCACCGGCTTCGTGAAGGACGCCGTCCCCCGCTACCAGACCATGCGGGGCCGCAAGGTCGAGCGCCGCTTCGGCTGGGACTGCCACGGCCTGCCCGCCGAGATGGAGGCCGAGAAGCGCCTCGGCGTCTCGGGCCGGATGGCCATCGAGGCGCTCGGCGTCGACACGTTCAACGAGGAGTGCCGGCTCCTCGTCTCCGGCACCGCCGACTCCTGGAACGCCTACGTGCGCCGCCAGGCCCGCTGGGTCGACATGGCCAACGACTACAAGACCATGGACCTGTCGTTCATGGAGTCGGTCATGTGGGCGTTCAAGACGCTGCACGACAAGGGCCTCGCCTACGAGGGCCAGCGGGTGCTCCCGTACTGCTGGGAGTGCGAGACCCCGCTGTCCAACTTCGAGACGCGGATGGACGACGCCTACCGGGAGCGCCAGGATCCGGCCGTCACCGTCTGGTTCGAGCTCACCTCGGGCGACCACGCCGGCAAGCGGCTCCTGGTCTGGACCACCACGCCGTGGACCCTGCCTTCGAACCTGGCCGTCGCCGTCGGCCCCGCCATCACCTACGCCGTGTTCCGTGACGCCGACGGCACCGAGTGGGTGCTGGGTGAGGCCACGGTCGAGAAGTACGGCGCCCAGCTCGAGGGCATGGAGCGGGTCGCCACGGTCACCGGCGCCGAGCTCGCCGGGTCGTCCTACACGCCGATCTTCGACTTCTTCGCCGGCACCGAGAACGCCCACCGCGTGCTGGCCGCCGACTGGGTCGACACCGGCGAGGGCACCGGCTCGGTCCACATCGCCCCTGGCTTCGGCGAGGACGACAAGGCGCTGTCCGACGAGCACGGCATCCCCACCATCGCTCCGGTCGACGAGAAGGGGTGCTTCACCGCCGAGGTGCCGCCCTACGCCGGCATGCAGGTGTTCGACGCCAACAAGGACATCGTCCGCGACCTCAAGGCCCGTGGCGTCGTGGTCCGCCACGACTCCTACCTCCACAGCTACCCCCACTGCTGGCGCACCGACACGCCCCTCATCTACAAGGCCGTGTCGTCCTGGTTCGTGGCGGTCACGGCCATCAAGGACCGGATGCTCGAGCTGAACCAGCAGATCGACTGGGTCCCCGGGCACGTGAAGGACGGCTCGTTCGGCCGCTGGCTCGAGGGCGCCCGCGACTGGTCGATCTCCCGCAACCGCTTCTGGGGCTCACCCATCCCGGTGTGGAAGTCCGACGACCCCGCCTACCCGCGCATCGACGTCTACGGCTCCATCGAGGAGCTCGAGCGCGACTTCGGCGTGACGGTCACCGACCTGCACCGCCCCATGATCGACGAGCTGGTGCGCCCCAACCCCGACGACCCCACCGGGCAGTCGACGATGCGGCGCATCCCCGACGTCCTCGACTGCTGGTTCGAGTCGGGCTCGATGCCCTTCGCCCAGGTGCACTACCCGTTCGAGAACCGCGAGTGGTTCGAGAGCCACTTCCCGGGCGACTTCATCGTCGAGTACATCGGCCAGACCCGGGGCTGGTTCTACACGCTGCACGTGCTCTCGACGGCGCTGTTCGACTGCCAGTCGTTCAAGACGTGCGTGGTGCACGGGGTGCTGCTCGGCGACGACGGTCAGAAGCTGTCCAAGCGGCTGCAGAACTACCCCGACCCGGTCGAGGTCTTCGACACCATCGGCTCCGACGCCATGCGCTGGTCGCTGCTCAGCTCGGCCGCCGTTCGCGGCGGCGACATGGTCGCGGCCAAGGGCCCGATGCAGGACGCCGTGCGCCAGGTGCTGCTGCCGATCTGGAACGCCTGGTACTTCCTGGCGCTCTACGCCAACGCCGGGGAATCGCTGCGCCCGGGGCGGACGCTCACCGCCGACGACGTGACGTCGGGGTCGGTCAGCCACGTCCTCGACCGCTACGCGCTGGCCAAGACCCGCCAGCTGGTGGAGTCGGTCACGGCGCGCATGGACCGCTACGACCTGTCCGGTGCCTGCGCCGAGGTGGCGTCCTTCCTCGACTCGCTGAACAACTGGTACATCCGCCGGTCCCGCGAGCGCTTCTGGGGCGAGGACCAGGTGGCGGTCGACGTGCTGCACACGGTGCTCGACCACCTGTGCCGCATCTCCGCCCCGCTCCTCCCGCTGCTCACCGAGCAGGTCTGGGGCGACCTCACCGGCGACGGCTCCGTGCACCTCACCGACTGGCCCGAGGCGTCCTCGCTGCCCGACGACCCCGAGCTCGTCACCCAGATGGACCTCGTGCGCGACATCGCCTCGGCCGCCAAGTCGGTGCGCGAGGCGCGCGGGCTCCGCCGGCGGCTGCCGTTGCACTCGCTCACCGTGTCGCTGGCCCACGCCGCCGGCACCGACAACGCCCACCTCGAGTCGTTCCGCGGCATCCTCGCCGACGAGGTGAACGTGAAGGAGGTCGTGCTGGCCGACGCCGGCACGCTCGGGGCCGAGCGCTTCGAGGTCGACCTCAAGGTCGTGGGCCGGCGTCTGGGCAAGGACACCCCCGTCGTGGTCAAGGCCATGCAGGCCGGGGACTACGCCTACGACGCCGAGGCCGACGAGCTGGTGGTCGGGGCGCACCGCTTCGGCCCCGACGAGTTCGTGCGCAAGCTGGACGCCGACGAGCCCGAGGCCACCGCCGCGCTCTCCGGTGGCGCCGGCCTCGTCCGCCTCGACCTCACCGTCACGCCCGAGCTGGAAGCCGAGGGCCTCGTCCGGGACCTGGCCCGTGAGGTCAACGAGGTCCGCCGCAAGGAGGGCCTCGACGTGTCCGACCGGATCCGCCTCGTCGTCGATCCCGGGCACCACGACCAGCTGCGCGACGCCGTGGCCGCCCACGAGCCGCTGCTGCGCGACGCCACCCTCGCCGTCGTCCTCGAGCAGGCACCCCATGACCGCCCGCTCGCCGATGCCCACCGGGTCGAGGTGGGCGCCGGCCTCGCCGCCCACGTGGCGGTCCAGCGGGCCGAGGGCTGACCGGCGAGCCGCTCGCGCTAGCCGAGGCGGCTGGCGATGTCGTTCAGGATCGTCTTCCGGCCGGCGCCGCGCTCTTCCCGAGCACGGACCTGGAGCAGCTGGTCGTTGGTGAGGCCGGCGAGCCGGGGCCGGATCTGGGCGACCGTGAGCGTGTCGTAGTCGGCGATGGGGAACTGGGCCGCGGCGGCCTTCTTGGTGGTCCGGGCCGCCTTCTTGGTCGCCGTGCGCTTCGCGGTGGCAGCCTTCTTGGCCGTCGCCTTGCGGGCCGGGGCCTTCTTCGTCGTGGCCTTGCGGGCCGCGGCCCTCTTGGCGACCCGGGGGGCCCGGGTCGACGCCGCGGCCTGCGGCTCGGCGTCGATGC
>CAZCJT010000020.1:0-16068 GCA_964498565.1 uncultured Acidimicrobiaceae bacterium | reverse complement strand
ACCTCGAGGTAGCGGCGACCGAACTCGCGCAGTGTCGCCTCGGCGTCGGGTCCGGCCGGGCGATCGGCCTTGGGCTGGTCGGGGCGGCCCTGCTCCTCGTACCGGGCGTCGCCGCCGGTGGGCGCGGACTGGTGGTCGTTCAGGGTGTCCTGGTGCCGACGTGCGCCGGCCCGCGACACGACGAGCGTGACGACGGTGAGCAGCACGGCGGCGGCAACGGTGACGGCGATCTCCATGGGCCTCCTCTACCCAGCGACCGCTCTGGCATGCTGGCGCCGTGCGGTGGACGAGGCGGACGTTGGTGGCATGTCTGGCGGCGTTGCTGCTCACGCCCCTGGCCTGGGCCGCACCCGCTTCAGCCGCGCCGGTGGCGCCGTCGGCGCCGTCCAGCGACGTCGCTCCTGGGGTCCGGGACTCGGTCGTGCGGCTCTACCAGGCCACCTTCGACCGGGGCCCCGACGCCCAGGGGCTGGGGTACTGGCTCGACCTGTACCGGCGGGGCATGCCCCTGACCACGCTGGCCGAGCACTTCATGACGTCCGAGGAGTGGCGCACCACGGTCGGGAGCCCCGACGCCGCCACCTTCGTCGATCTGCTGTACCGCAACGTGCTCGACCGCCCCGCCGATCCGGAGGGCTCGGCGTACTGGCAGGGCCAGCTCGCCGGCGGCTACCCCCGGGCTGCGCTCGTGGTCAGCTTCTCCGAGAGCCCCGAACACGTGGCGTCCACCGGCACCGCGTCGCCGGTGGCGCCGGCGCCGTGGCCGAGGCCGCCGGCCAACAGCGGCGCGGGCATGCGCATCGTCTACGGCGGCAGCGCGCAGCGGGTGTGGAAGGTGGACAGCCACGACCTCGTGGTCGACACCTACCTCGTCTCGGGCAAGGCCAACACCCCCGCCCCGGGCAGCTACTCGGTGTACTCCAAGTCCGAGAACGCGTGGGCGGGCCACGACGGGATCACCATGAAGTGGATGGTGCGCTTCGCCCACGGCGACCGCCTGGCGATCGGGTTCCACTCGATCCCCCGTGACGCCTACGGCCGACCGCTCCAGAGCGAGTCCCAGCTCGGCACCTACCGGTCGTCGGGCTGCGTCCGCCAGGCCGACCACAAGGCCCAGGCCCTCTACGCCTGGGCGCCAATCGGCACCCGCGTCGTCGTCCTGCGCTGAGCGCCCTCCACCTCGGACGCTGTCGGCGGTGCGACGGCGTCAGGCGGGACGGGGCCCCACGGACGGACCGCCTCGCCGCTGGTGGACGGTGAGGTAGGTGAAGCCGAGGCCACCCGCCCGGATGGTCCGGAGCGCGCCCTTGGGGATGTGGAGGACCACGGCGGGTCCGAGGTCGTGGTGCCCGTCGCCCACCTGGGCTCCGCCGGTGCCGTCGAGGCCCACGACGACGACGTCGACGGCCTCGTTGACGTGCTCCCCCACCACGTGTCCCGCGTCGAGGTGCACCAGGTTCACGTTCAGGTCGGCGGCGCGATCGAGCGTCCAGTGGACACCGTCGCCGAGGAGGGGCAGCAGGGTGCGCAGGTCGAGCCGGTCGGCGTCGTGGTCGGTCACGCGGGCTGCTCCACCGCCCCATCGTCGGTGAGCGGCCGGCTCGCGCGCCAGCCCGCCACACCAGCGCGAGACTGTCGGAATAGCCCGTCGGCGGGCGCTGTTCGGCGCGTGCATGAACCGCGTGCCGCTCTCGATCCTCGACCTCGCCCTCATCGGCAGGAGCCAGACCGCCCGCGACGCCCTCGCGGGCACCGTCGCCCTGGCGCAGCGGGCCGAGGCGGCCGGGTACCGGCGGGTCTGGTACGCCGAGCACCACAACATGTCGACCATCGCGTCGTCAGCGACCAGCGTGCTCATCGCCCACGTCGCCGCCCACACCCGTGCCATCCGTCTCGGCGCCGGCGGGGTGATGTTGCCGAACCACTCGCCGCTCACCATCGCCGAGCAGTTCGGCACGTTGGAGTCGCTGCACCCGGGTCGCATCGACCTCGGCCTCGGGCGCGCGCCGGGCAGCGACCAGGCCACCATGCGGGCGCTGCGGCGCGACCCCCGGTCGGCCGACACGTTCCCCCAGGACGTGCTGGAGCTGCAGGGCTACCTGTGCGACCAGACCCGCATCCCGGGTGTGAACGCCTTCCCCGGACGCGGCACCGACGTGCCCCTCTACATCCTGGGCTCGTCGCTGTTCGGCGCCCAGCTCGCCGCCATGTTGGGCCTGCCCTACGCCTTCGCGTCCCACTTCGCACCGCAGGCCCTCGAGCAGGCGGTCGCCCTGTACCGGGCCGAGTTCCGCCCCTCGGAGCAGCTCGAGGCGCCCTACGTGATCGCCGGGATCAACGTGATCGCCGCCGACAGCCACGACGAGGCGGCCGTGCAGCACCTGCAGGTGCGGCGGGCGCGGGTGTCGCTGTTCCTCGGCCGGGAGCGCGGGTTCACCGACGAGGAGGCCGACGCCGTGCTGGCCTCACCCCAGGGCCGACAGATCGCCGAGATGATGCGCTACTCGGCCATCGGCACGCCCGACCGGGTGCGTGACGGCCTCGAGGAGTTCCGGGCCCACGCCGACGCCGACGAGCTCATCGTCGTGCACGGTTCACCCACGCTCGAGGGTCGCCTCCGCTCGGTCGACCTGCTGGCCGAGGCCTGGGACCTGGCCCCGGCCGGCGTCGGCGCCGCCGACTGACGCCCCACCGCCTGGGGTACAACTGCGCCGACCCGCCGCCACCCCAGGAGCCGCCCGAGTGACCGAGGCCCGAAGCGTCTACATCGCCTCCCCCGAGGGCCACACCGGCAAGTCGGTGGTCGCCCTCGGGGTCCTCGACCAGCTCACCCGACGCGTGCGCCGGGTCGGCGTGTTCCGCCCGATCACCCGCTCGGTCGGCGGCGACGACCAGCTCCTCACCATGCTCTGCGAGCACGACGGCGTCGAGGTGCCCGCCGAGGACAGCGTCGGCGTCACCTACGACGACGTGCACGACGACCCGGACGCCGCCCTCGCCACGATCGTCGACCGCTACCGACAGGTGGCCGAGCGGTGCGAGGTCGTGGTCGTCGTGGGCTCCGACTACACCGACGTGGCCGGACCCACCGAGCTGGCCTACAACGCACGGATCGCCACCAACCTCGGTGCGCCGGTGCTGCTGGTGGTCAGCGCGTTCGAGCGCACGCCGAGCGACGTGTCGCACCTGGCCGACCTGGCGCTGGCCGAGCTCTCCCAGGCCCACGCCACCACCGTGGGCGTGGTCGCCAACCGCTGCGACCCCGACCGGCGCGACGACGTGTGCGCCGCGCTCGGGCAGCTGGGCATCCCCTCGTGGGCGCTGCCGGAGGTACCGCTGCTCGGCGCCCCGCTGCTCGTCGACCTGCTCCGGGCCCTCGACGCCACCCACCTCTTCGGTGACGAGGCCATGCTGCACCGCGAGGCCGAGCACATGCTGGTGTGCGGCATGAACGTCGAACACGTGCTGGAGCGGCTGCTCGACGGCCAGCTGTGCATCGTCGCCGGCGACCGACCCGACGTGCTGGTCGCGCTGGCCTCGGCCAACGCCGCCGACGGTTTCGCCTCCCTCGCCGGCATCGTGCTCAACGGCGGCTACCGCCCGGCCGCGCACGTCATCGACCTGGTGCGGAGCCTGGACCCGCACCTGCCCGTCATCAGCACCGAGCTGAGCTCGTACGAGGCGGCCCGCACCGTGGCGTCGACCCGGGGTCTGCTCGGGCGGGCCAGCCAGCGCAAGGTCGACACCGCGCTCGGCGTGTTCGAGGAGCACATCGACGCCGATGCGCTGCTCGCCACCCTCGAGGTGCCCCGCAGCACCGTGGTCACGCCGCTGATGTTCGAGTCGATGCTGCTCGAGCGCGCCCGCCGGCACCGTCAGCGCATCGTGCTTCCGGAGGGGGACGACGAGCGCGTGCTGCGGGCGGCGTCGACCCTGCTGTCGAGGAACGTCGTCGACCTCACCCTGCTCGGCAACGAGCAGCAGGTCCGGGCCCGTGCCGCCGGGGCCGGGGTCGACCTCGACCGGGCCACCATCGTCGATCCCCGCTCGTCCGACCTGGTCGAGCCCTTCGCCGAGGAGTACGCCCGCCTGCGAGCCCACCGGGGCGTCACCGTCGACGTGGCGCGCGACATCGTCCGGGACGTCTCCTACTTCGGGACGATGATGGTGCACATGGGCCACGCCGACGGGATGGTCTCGGGTGCGGCCCATTCGACCGCCCACACGATCACCCCGTCGTTCGAGATCATCAAGACCGTGCCCGGCACCGAGGTGGTCTCGTCGGTCTTCTTCATGGCCCTCGCCGACCGGGTGCTCGTCTACGGAGACTGCGCCATCATCCCCGAGCCGACGGTGGACCAGCTGGCCGACATCGCGGCCTCGTCGGCGGCGACGGCCGCGCAGTTCGGCGTCGAGCCTCGCATCGCCATGCTGTCGTACTCCACCGGGGCGTCAGGCGCCGGCGCCGAGGTCGACAAGGTACGCGCCGCCACCGAGCTCGTGCGCCAGCGCCGGCCCGACCTGCTGGTCGACGGTCCGCTCCAGTACGACGCCGCCGTCGACGCCGCCGTCGCCGAGGCCAAGCTGCCCGGCTCCAGCGTGGCCGGGCGAGCCACGGTGTTCGTGTTCCCCGATCTCAACACCGGCAACAACACCTACAAGGCGGTGCAGCGGTCAGCGGGCGCGGTCGCCATCGGCCCGGTGCTCCAGGGTCTGGCCAAGCCGGTCAACGACCTCTCCCGCGGGGCGACCGTCCGCGACATCGTCAACACGGTGGCCATCACGGCCGTCCAGGCCCACGCCATGAAGGCCGGGCGGGGGTCGTGAGCCGGAGCGTCCTGGTCCTCAACTCCGGATCCTCGTCGCTCAAGTACCAGCTGGTCGACCCCGACGACGGCCGGCGCCTGGCCGACGGGCTCGTCGACCGCATCGGCGAGGACAGCTCGACGATCGAGCACACCGCCGGGGACACGACCACCGAGCGCCACGCCACCCTGGCCTCCCACGAGGATGCGCTGACCACCGTGATCGGCCTCTTCGACGAGGTGGGCCCGCCGCTCGCGGATGCCGGCATCGTCGCCGTGGGCCACCGCGTCGTCATGGGCGGGCGGGAGTTCGCCGGGCCGGCGCTCGTCGACGACGACGTGCTCGCCACCATCGACGCCCTCTCGCCCCTGGCACCGCTCCACAACCCGGCGAACCTGGCCGGCATCACCGTCGCCCGCGCCCTGCTGCCCGACGTCCCCCACGTCGCCGTGTTCGACACGGCCTTCTTCCACGACCTCCCGCCCGCGGCGGCGACGTACGCGCTCGACCGAGAGGTGGCCGAGCGCCACGGCATCCGCCGCTACGGGTTCCACGGCACGTCGCACCAGTACGTGTCCGCGGCCACGGCGCGGTTCCTGGGTCGCGACCTCGCCGACCTGCGCCAGATCGTGCTCCACCTGGGCAACGGCGCGTCGGCGTCGGCCATCGCCGGTGGCCGTCCGGTCGACACGTCGATGGGCCTGACGCCGCTCGAGGGACTCGTGATGGGCACCCGCACGGGCGACATCGACCCCGCCGTCGTGCTCCACCTGGCGCGCACTGCGGGGATGGGCCTCGAAGAGATCGACTCGCTCCTCAACCGGCGCTCGGGCATGCGGGGCCTCACCGGCCACAACGACATGCGCGAGGTGCACCGCCTCGTCGCCGAGGGCGACCACGATGCCCGCCTCGGCCTCGAGGTCTACGTGCACCGCCTGCGCAAGTACGTGGGGGCGTACACCGCGGTGCTGGGCGGCCTCGACGTCCTCACCTTCACCGCCGGCGTGGGCGAGAACGACGCCATCGTCCGGGGAGAGGTGGCCGCGGGCCTGGGCGTGCTCGGCGTCGAGGTCGATCCCGTCCGGAACGGGGCGCGCAGCGACCAGGCCCGCCGGATCTCGCCGGAGGGGTCCGCGGTCGACGTTCTCGTCGTACCCACCGACGAGGAGATCACCATCGCCCAGGGAGCCGTCTCGCTCCTCTGAGGGCCGATGCACGAGCGCAGGGGGCGAAGGTGGCAACCTGCGCGCCCATGACCGTCCTCACCTTCGTCGCCCTGGTGGTCGGCCTGGTGTGCCTCGTCGCCGGCGCCGAGCTGCTCGTGCGCGGTGCGGCGTCCGTCGCCAGCCGGTTCGGCATCGCCCCGGTGATCATCGGCCTCACGGTCGTCGCGTTCGGCACGAGCGCGCCCGAGCTGGCGGTGAGCGTCAGCGCCGGGTTCGCCGGCGACGGCGAGGTGGCCTTCGGCAACGTGGCCGGCTCCAACATCGCCAACATCCTCCTGATCCTCGGTGCCTCCGCCATCGTGGGCGGGCTGGTGGTGTCCCAGCGCATCATCCGCCTCGACATCCCGCTGCTGATCGTGGCGTCCGTGGTGACGCTCCTCCTGTCGCTCGACAACGAGATCGGCCAGGTCGACGGGGTGATCCTCTTCGCCGGCATCGTCGCCTACACCACGTGGCTCATCCGGGTCGCCCGCAACGAGGGCCCCGAGGTGCTCGACGAGTACGACGACGCCGTCGAGGAGCTCGAGGTCGACGTCGTCGACAAGCCGCTCCTGATCCAGGTCGCCCTGCTCGTGGTCGGGCTCGGCGTGCTGGTGGTCGGCTCGCAGCTGCTGGTGGGCTCGGCCACCGACATCGCCGAGGACCTCGGCGTGAGCGACCTGGTGATCGGCCTCACGGTGGTCGCCATCGGCACATCGCTGCCAGAGCTGGCCACGTCGCTCATGGCTGCCATCCGGGGCCAGCGTGACATCGCGGTCGGGAACGTCGTCGGATCCAACCTCTTCAACCTGCTGTGCGTGCTGGGCGCCAGCGGCATCGTCTCGCCCGACCCGATCCCCGTGTCGGACAGCTCCTTGCAGGTGGACTTCCCGGTGGTGCTTGCCGCCACCGTGGTGCTGGTACCCATCGTCTGGAAGGGGTTCCGGATCGAGCGGTGGGAAGGCTTCGTGCTGGTCGCGTTCTACGCCCTGTACGTCATGTTCCTCGTCCTCGACGCCAACGACAGCGACGCGGTGAACGTCATCGGGCCCGCCGCGCTCGTGGTCGCGCCGCTGGTGTTCCTCGGGTTCAGCGTGGCCGGGGTGCAGGGGTGGCAGCAGCACCGTCGCGACCAGCGGGCGAGCTGACCGGGTACCAGCGCCGCCGGGCCCACAGCGCGACGTAGACCAGACCGACGAGCACCGGCACCTCGATGAGGGGCCCGATGGTGCCAGCCAGGGCTTCGCCGGAGGTGACCCCGAACACCGAGATGGCCACGGCGATGGCCAGCTCGAAGTTGTTCCCGGCGGCGGTGAAGGCCACCGACGTGTTGCGCTCGTAGGGCAGGCCGAGCCGGTGGCCGACCACGAACGAGCCACCCCACATGACGGCGAAGTAGACGAGGAGAGGCACCGCCACCCGGGCGACGTCGAGGGGGTTGTCGGTGATCTGCTCGCCCTGCAGCGCGAACAGCACGACGATGGTGAACAGCAGGCCGTAGAGCGCGACGGGACCGATGCGGGGCAGGAACGTCTGCTCGTACCACTCCGTGCCCTTGCGGCCTTCCCCGATGGCCCGGGTGAGGTAGCCGGCCAGCAGCGGGATGCCGAGGAAGATGAGCACCGACTTGGCGATCTCCCACATCGACACGTCGAGGCCGGCCGTGTCGAGGCCGAGCCAGCCCGGCAGCACCGTCAGGTAGAACCAGCCCAGCACCGAGTACATCACGATCTGGAACAGGGAGTTGACGGCCACCAGCACCGCGGCCAGCTCGCGGCTGCCGCAGGCCAGGTCGTTCCAGATCAGGACCATGGCGATGCAGCGGGCCAGGCCGACGATGATGAGGCCGGTGCGCAGCTCGGGCAGGTCAGGCAGGAACACCCACGCCAGCGTGAACATCAGCAGCGGACCGGCCAGCCAGTTGAGGACCAGTGACAGCACGAGGGTGCGGCGGTCGCCGAGCTCGGCGCCGATGTGGGCGTAGCGCACCTTGGCCAGCACCGGGTACATCATCGCCAGCAGCCCGAGGGCGATCGGCAGCGAGACCGTGTCGATCTTGATCCGGTCCAGGGTGTCGCCCAGACCGGGGAGGAGCCGGCCGACCAGCAGCCCGGCCCCCATTGCCAACCCGATCCAGAGGGGGAGGTAGCGGTCGAGGGTCGACAGCTTCTCGGTGACGGCGTCGCCCTGGCGCGGGACCTGCGTGGTCGTCATCCGCAGCAGGCGGGGCCGCCGGCCGTCACGACCTCGTTCGCCATCTGCTCGGTGTCGCCGGTCTTGACGTACCACTCCCAACGGGCGCCGTCGGGACCGGTCACCCAGGTCTCGACCTTGCTGGCGTAGCAGCAGATGGTGTCGTCGATGCCGGTGGTGGCGAGGCCCTCGCCGGCCAGGCGGGCCTCGGCGGCCTCCACCTCGGCGGCGCTGTCGGTCTCGACGCCCAGGTGGTTGATGGTGCCCCCGAGCGCGCCGTCGGCGACCTCGAACAGGACCAGCTTGAGCGGCGGGTCGGCGATGGCGAAGTTGGCATAGCCGGGCTTGCGCTTGAGCGGCTCGGTGCCGAAGAGCGCGGCGTAGAACGCCACGGCCTCGTCGATGTCGCTGACGTTGAGGGCGAGCTGGACTCGGGACACGGGGGCCTCCTGGTATCGTCCATCGACGTTCGTCGATGCGTGGGTGCACCATACCAATACATCGATGGTTGTCAATGCAACGATGGAGGAACCGTGGACGCACAGGGCATCGAGTGCTGCTCGCCGGTGACGGAGTCGCTGCTGGGCGAGGCCGAGGCCGAGGAGCTGGCGGCGCTGCTCAAGGTGCTGGCCGATCCCGCCCGCCTGCGCCTGCTGTCCATGGTGGCGACCTCGGAGACCGGCGAGGCGTGCGCCTGCGACCTGGTCGAGCCGCTGGGCCGGTCCCAGCCCACCGTCTCCCACCACCTCTCGATGCTGGTCGACGCCGGGCTGCTCACCAGGGACAAGCGCGGCCGCTGGGCGTGGTACCGGATCGTGCCCGAGCGCCTCGCCATGCTGCGCGACGTCCTGGCCCCGGTCGCAACCGTCAGGTCCTGACCGGCTCGACCCCGAGCGACTCGATGAGGTCCAGGACCCGCCGACGGATCTCGTCGCGGATGGGCCGCACCGCATCCACCCCCTGCCCGGCCGGGTCGTCCAGCACCCAGTCCTCGTAGCGCTTCCCCGGGAAGAACGGGCACGCGTCGCCGCAGCCCATCGTGATGACCACGTCCGAGGCCTCCACGGCAGCGTCCTCGAGCTTCTTCGGCCTGGCTCCGGCGCCGAGCAGGTCGATGCCCCACTCGGACATGGCCTCGACCACGGCCGGGTTCACCTCATCGGCGGGCGCCGATCCGGCGGAGCGCACAGCGACCCGGTCACCGGCATGGTGCTCGAGCAGCGCCGCAGCCATCTGGGAGCGGCCGGCGTTGTGCACGCAGACGAACAGGACCTCGGGGCGACCGTCGGACACGTCGGGACACTAGGCCGGAACGACCGCGCCGTCAGCTGCGCGTGACGTCCCGGAACGGCACCCCGCGGTCGACCTCCGGCTCCCGGGGCAGGCCGAGGATGCGCTCGCCGATGATGTTGCGCTGGATCTGGTCGGTGCCGCCGCCGATCGAGGTGAAGTACGCGTTCAGCTGGGAGTAGTTGGCATCCCGGGCCCGGGGTTGCTCGTCGCCGTCGAGGGTGCCCTCCATGCCGAGGAGCTCACCCTGCAGGTGGCCGGCGTAGTGGAGGATGCCCGACATCGCCAGCTTGCCGAGCGAGGCGAGCGAGGACGAGCCGCCCGCGTCGGCAACCGCCTTGGCTCGCTGGCCGTTCCACTGGTTCACGGTGCGCATGGCATGGAGACGGGCCAGGTGCTGGCGCACCATCGGATCACCCGCCCGACCGAGGTCCTGCGCGAGGCGGATGAGCGACGTGTCCGGCGTGGGGATCCGTCCGTGCGCAGCGGCCGTTGCGCCGCCGCTGCCCTCGCTGCGCCGCTGGGTGGCGCCCATGGCCGCCCGCTCGTAGGCGAGCGCGGTCTGCAGGACCCACCAACCGGCGTTGAGCTCGCCGAGGCGGTGGCTGTCGGGAACCCGGGCGCCGGTGAGGAACACCTCGTTGAAGCGGGAGTCGCCCGTGGCCTGGCGGAGGGGGCGCACCTCGACGCCGTCCTGGCGCATGGGGAACCAGAAGAACGTGATGCCCCGGTGCTTGGGCTGGTCCCAATCGGTGCGGGCGATGAGCATCCCGTAGTCGGCACCCTGGGCGCCCGAGGTCCAGACCTTCTGCCCGTCCACGACCCACTCGTCACCGTCGCGGACCGCCGTGGTGCGGATGCCGGCCAGGTCGGATCCGGCACCCGGCTCGCTGTAGAGCAGGCACATGGCGACCTCGTCGAGCAGCAGCGCTCGTAGGAACTGCTGCTTGAGCTCGTCAGCGCCGTGGGCCAGCAGCGTCCCCGCCCACAGGTTGTAGCGGTCCTGGCCCGGTCCGGGCGCTCCCGCCCGGGCGAAGATGGCCTCGACGGCTTCGGCCTCGTCGTCGGCCAACCCCCGTCCGAACCACTCGGCCGGCCAGCGCAGCGCAGCCCACCGCTCGTCCACCACCAGCTCCCGCCACGCGCGCCGGTCGACGTCGGGCGACCAGTGCTCGGCGAGGAACGCTTCGGCTTCGGAGACGGCATCGGTCTGGGCGGACATGGCCGCAGGCTGTCACGGCGGTACGGGCCTGCTCCACCCGGCCACTGGGTACGTGAGGCGCCGATGCACTGGTTGCCCGACGTCGCCGATGCCAGCGCCCGGCTCCTCTTCCAGCGTGGCCTCGCCCTGGTGTACCTCATCGCCTTCCTCGTGGCCCGCAACCAGTACCGCGGCCTGCTCGGCTCGCGCGGCCTCACACCGATGGCGGACTTCGTCGCCCGCGTGCCGTTCAGGCGAGCGCCCAGCATCTTCCACTGGCGGAGCTCGGACCGCGCCTTCCTCGCCGTCGCCTGGACGGGGATCGCCCTTGCCGGTGGAGCGCTGGTCGGCGCCTTCGACCGGACGCCCATCCCGGTGACCATGGCGGCATGGGCGCTCCTGTGGGCGCTGTACCTCTCGATCGTCAACGTCGGTCAGCGGTGGTACTCCTTCGGTTGGGAGTCCCTGCTCTGCGAGACCGGCTTCCTCGCCGTCTTCCTCGGGCCGGCCGACGTGGAGGCGCCGGCGGCGGTCCTGGTGCTGCTGTGGTGGCTGCTGTTCCGCCTCGAGCTCGGCGCCGGGCTCATCAAGCTGCGGGGGGACCCGTGCTGGCGGGACCTGACGTGCCTCGAGTACCACCACGAGACCCAGCCGATGCCCAACCCGCTCAGCCGCTGGTTCCACCTGCTCCCCCGGCCGCTGCACCGGGTCGAGGTCGCCGCCAACCACGTCGCCCAGCTGGTCGCTCCCGTCCTGCTGTTCGCACCGCAGCCGTTCCGCACCGGGGCCGCGGCGTTCATGATCGTGACCCAGGCGTACCTGATGCTGAGCGGCAACTTCGCCTGGCTGAACCTGCTGACGATCGTGATCGGGTTCGCCGCGCTCGACGGCCACTTCATCGAGGCGCTGATCGGGCTGTCGCCGGCGACCACCCTGCAGCCCCCGCCCGTGTGGTTCGACGTGGTGGTCGCTGCGGCCACGGCCGTGGTGGTGGTCCTGTCGGTCGGGCCGGCGAAGAACCTGTTGTCGCGCCACCAGCGGATGAACGCCAGCTTCGACCCGCTCCATCTGGTGAACACCTACGGCGCGTTCGGCTCCATCACCCGCACGCGCGACGAGATCGTGATCGAGGGCACCGACGACCCCGAGCCGGGCCCGGACTCGGTGTGGTGCGAGTACGGCTTCAAGGGCAAGCCCACCGACCCGGCGCAGCGACCACGGCAGGTGGCGCCCTACCACCTGCGGCTCGACTGGCTGCTGTGGTTCGTGCCGCTGTCGGCCAGCTACGCCGACCCGTGGTTCATCCCGTTCCTGCGCGGCCTGCTCGAGGACGACGAGGACATCCTGTCGCTGGTCGGCGTCAACCCCTTCCCCGACGCCCCACCTGCGGCCGTGCGGGCCCGCCGCTACCGCTACCGCTACACGACCCGGGCCGAGCGCCGGGAGACCGGCCACCACTGGGCCCGCGCCCCGATGGGCGAGCTGGTCCGGCCGCTGACCCTCGCCTCGTTCGGCTCCCGCCCCCGGACGTGACCGCATCCGGCCCGATCCGGGGGTGGGAACGGACCCGTCAATCCTCAGCCGGTGCGACGACACCCGCTCGGAAGTGGCGCCGGCAGAGCAGCTCGTAGGTCACCACGTCACCGAACAGCGGGGTGTCGTCGGCCGCGACGGTGTCGCCGACGACGATCGTCTCGCCGTGGCGCACCAGCTCGCCGTTCACCAGCCGGGCGTTGTTGGTGGCCCGCGCCCCGCACCAGCAGCGGGCCTCGACGTGGAGCTCGACCCGCTCGTCGGCCACCTCGAACATGCGACGGGTGCCGTCGAACAGCAGGCCCCTGAAGTCGGTGAGCAGGCCGAAGGCGTACACGTCGGCGCCGAGGTCGTCGGCGACGGTGGCCAGCTGGTCGACCTGCTCGACAGCGTAGAACTGGACCTCGTCGCAGACGAGGTAGTCCAGGCGTCCGTGGAGCCGGGCCTCCTCGGCCGCCACGGCCGACAGGTCGAGGCCGGGCGTGACCTCGACGGCGGTCGCCGACACCCCGAGGCGGCTCGAGACGCGCCCGCCCTCGCGGTCGAACAGCGACAGCAGCAAGCCGTGCCGCGACTGCTTGGCCAGGTTGTGGTGGATCTGCAGCGCCAAGGTGCTCTTGCCCGAGCTCATCGTTCCGTACGAGAAGCGCAGCAGGCCCATGGCGGCCGAACGTACCGACCCGCCCGGCCCGCCGGACGCGGGGCGCCCGAACCGCCCACGGTGCCCAAGCCGGAGGAACCGGGATCCTTGGACCACGACCTCGCGTTCGGCGACGCACCGCGCGACCATGGCCACATGGGGGGACGCGGGGGCGTGGAGGCGGAGCCGGTGATCGACGACGACACGTGGCGAGGCGGGCCGACGAGCCCGGGCGCCCACCTCATCAGCCGGCTGCTCGAGCAGCACGGGGTCGCGGCCCTGATCTGGTCCGCCGGTTCGGTGCCGTGGGCCAACGCCGCCGCCCTGGACCTGATCGCCGAGGACGACGTGCCCGAGGACGGTTCGAGTCGCCTCCGCCGCCTGGCCCAGGCCATCCGGGACACCTCCGCGCTCGACACCGTGGCGCCCGGGGAGGCCCGCCAGCTCGACCTCGAGGTGTCCTCCACCCGTGCGCTGCTCACCGTGTCGGCCATGGCGCTGCGGGCCCAGGACCCGGAGAGCGCCGAGGTCCTGATCACGTTCCGGGCGCCCCTCGAGCGCCCGGTCGATCCCGCCCACGTTGCGCGGCTCGAGGCGATGCTGAACGCGGCGAGCGACATCATCACCGTGATCGACCAGCGGGGCCGCATCCGCTACTCCAACCCCGCCGCCGGGCACGTCACCGGGTTCTACGGCTCCATGGCCAACGGCGCCAACATGCTCGATTTCATCCACCCGGAGGACCACGTCGCCGCGCTCGACGCGTTCGGCCGCGGCGTCCTGCGGGGTGACCCCGTGGAGCCACTGGTCGTCCGCATCCGCATGGCCGACGACGAGTGGCATCACATGGAGGCCGTCGTGGCCGGCGCCGTCGCCCTCGAGGACGGCCGCAGCGGTCGGGTGGTCTCGCTGCGAGACGTCTCCGACCGGCTGCGCCGCGACGCCGAGGCGGAGAGCCACCGCCGCCGGCTGGAGTCGCTGGTCGAGAACATCGACGACGTCATCGTCATCCTCGGGCCCGACCTCACCGTGACGTGGACGAGCCCCGGCATCGAGCGCTTCGTCGATGCCCCGGCCTACACGAACGTGGGCGAGAACGCCTTCAACGACATGCACCCCGACGACGTCGACGGGGTGATCGCCGCCATCGGCCAGGCGATGGCCGAGCCCAACGCCCGGAGCGTGGCATCGCTTCGCCTGCGCCACGCCCGGTTCGGTTGGCGCTGGATCGAGGCGGCCGTGGTGAACCGCCTGGACGATCCCGACGTCGAGGGTCTGGTGTGCACGCTGCGCGACGTCACCGACCGCCGAGACGAGGCCGGCGAGCTCGCACGCCTGCGGGAGCAGGACCGCGACGAGATGAGTCGCCTCCGCGAGGCCGACCGCCTCAAGGACCGCTTCCTGGCCACCGTCTCGCACGAGCTCCGGACGCCGCTCACCGCCGTGCGCGGGTTCGGCTCCGTCCTCCGGCAGCAGTGGACGCGGCTCGGCGACGGCGAGCGCGACCAGCTGCTGGACCGCATCATCGCCAACGCCACGTCGATGGAGACGATGATCGAGCAGCTCCTCGACTTCTCACGCCTCCAGGCCGGGCGGGTGGAGGTCGAGCTCGAACCACTCGATTTGGACGAGGTCGTCAACGAGATCGTCGACGCCCTCGAGCTGCACCTGCTCCAGCACGACGTCGTGGTCGAGACGAGCGGCCTCCGGGTCATCGGCGACCGCTACGCCTTCGGCCACGTGCTGCGGAACCTGCTGACGAACGCAGCCAAGTACTCCAACGCCGGCACCCGCATCGAGATCGAGGCCGAGCAGCTCGGCCGGACCGTGCACCTGCACGTGCGGGACCAGGGCATCGGCATCGCCCCCGAGGATCAGCGGCGCGTCTTCCACAGCTTCTTCCAGTCGGCGCCGGCGCTGGCCGACCGGCGGGGCACGGGGGTGGGTCTGAACGTGGCCCGGCGCTACGCCCAGCTCCAGGCCGGCGGCCTGGAGCTGCAGAGCGAGCTGGGCAAGGGAAGCACCTTCACCTTCAGCCTGCCGGCTGCGGACTGAGCCGGGCCGTGCGCACCGCGGGCCTCAGCTGGCGCCCACGACCTCAGGGCCGGCGATCACCGTGCGGTTCCGGCCGCTCCGCTTCGCTTCGTAGAGCGCCTGGTCCGCCGCCCCGACCAGCTCGGGCAGCGACGTGGCGTGGATCGGCATCGACGCCACGCCCACCGAGATGGTCACCGGACGGGGCTGGGCCGGCGCGGCGAAGTGGTGCTCGACGGCCTCGCGCAACCGCTCCCCGAGCTGCTTCGCAGACTCGAGGTCGGTCTCGCGCATGACCACGGCGATCTCCTCCCCGCCGTAGCGGTAGACGGTGTCGGTCGAGCGGACGCTGGCGGCGAGGATGCGAGCGAGCGTCTGCAGCGCGACGTCGGCGGCCTGGTGGCCGAGCGCGTCGTTGTACGCCTTGAAGTGGTCGACGTCGATCATGGCGAAGCCGAGCGGGCGGCCGTAGCGGCTGCTGGCCCCCACCTCGCGGGCGAGGTCGGTCTCCATGCGGCGACGGTTCGGCAGCTGGGTGAGCGCGTCGGTCATGGCCATCGACTCGGTGTGCTCGTGGATGCGCGCCGCGCCGACCGCAGTCGCCGCCTGGGTGGCCAGCGCCTCCAGCACCCGCATGGTGCTCTCGCGGTCCGGGGCGTCGGCCGGGAAGGACACCTCGAGCACGCCGATCACCTCGGCACCCACGACCATCGGCACCGCCAGCAGGCCTGGCCGGGCGCCCCCCTCATCGAGGACGTCCTGGCCCGCGCCGTGGGACCCCTCCTCGAGGTGGCCGAACCGTGCCGCCCGTCCCACCGGGCCCTCGCCGATGGGAACGGCTTCCAGGCCGATCGGCTCGAACGCCGGACCGGAGCTGTCGGCGAAGGCGTGCAGCAGCTGCTCGTCGTCCCTGCGCAGCCAGACGACGACCCGCTCCGACCCGGTGATGTTGCTGGCCGCCGAGCACAGGCCACGGATCACGTAGCGAAGGTTCAGGCTGCCGGCGACCTCGCGTGCGAACCGGAGGACCTGTCCGAGCTGGTGGTTCTGGGTCCGGAGCTGCTCGCCCTGGGCGCGCAGGGCTGCCCGTGCCGCGGCCAGCTCGCGCGCCGTGTCGTCGATGCCACGCTGCACGTCGGCCAGCTCGGCGGGACCCGACGGCGGTG
>CAZCJT010000019.1:0-17076 GCA_964498565.1 uncultured Acidimicrobiaceae bacterium | reverse complement strand
GGCCTGGCCTCCGCCGGCCACCTGAGAGAGCCGGCCGCCGCCGGCACGGGCGTAGTACCCGAGCGACATGCCCTGCTGCGCCGCTCGCATCGGCCCGCCGCGGACGCCCTGGGCGACGAGCGCCGCCTCGGTGAGGGGCATGAGCTTGGCGATGAGCAACGGTGAGAACGCAGCCACGCCGAAGGCGGCGACAGCCGCGAGCAGGATCCCAACTGCTTGGGTGACCGAGCCACCAGGGTCCTCAGCGACGGTCTCCGGTGCCGGCAGCGCGGTGACCTCTCCGCCCGAGCCGACGCCGACCATGGCCGAGGCGGCGACGGCGAGCGCGACTGCCATCACGAGCTTCGACACGATGAGCGCGACGACGAGCTCGAGAAGCTTGCGGCCGATGCCCCGGAGCGCTGGCCAGAGCTGGGCGGCGAAGACCAGTGGTGCGAGGGCAACGACGATGTAGACGAGCGCAGAGCGGATGACCAGCTCGGCGACGAGGATGATCCCGGCGATCACTGTGAGGAGCCCGAGCAGGAAGACTACGAACGCGCTCGCTGGTCCGCCCGTGAGCACAGCCAGCGAGGAGATGACCGTCGAGAACTCGGCGACGTTGTGGCCGAATCGGTCGAGCACGCCGCTGGAGAGAGCGTCCGTGAGGCGGACCAGGGCCTGCACGAAGGTGACGATGCCGACCATGCCGATGACCGACACGGGCAACTGGAGACCGATCTGGCGGAGCATTCCGCCCACGTCCCCGTTGAGCGCTCCCTGGGTGATGCCGGCAAGGACGAACCCGACGAGCAGGGTGGCGCCGATGGCGGCGGTGGTGCCGTACGGGCCGTCGGGGGCGACGAACCAGTCGGCTTGCACATTGGGGTCGGTGGCGTCGAGGAAGAAGTTGAAGACCCCGCCCACAACCCAGACGACTGCGTCGATCACCCAGGCGGTGAGTCCGCCGATCACGAGCTCGAAGCCCTCGGTGGCGACGTCACCGGCGAAGCCCTTGACCTTGTCGACGACCCAGCCGACTGGGTTCGGGAAGCTGATCGCGACGATCACGACGCCTCCTCAGCCCCGACGCGGGTGAACCCCGACAGCGAGTCGTCGAACGGCTCAGGCTCCCACGCCTCGTCACGTCCGCCGAGCTGGGGAGTCGGACCCGGCGTGTCGAGCGCGGAGACGAGCCGCCAGCGAGAGCCGTCCCACTCGAGGTCGAACACGGTGGTCGTCCAATCCGACTGCGGCATCGCCACATCGGCGGCAGACAGCACGCTCACCGTCCACACCGACACCTGCGCCCGGCCTGACGTGAACGTGTCGACCCGCCAGGCCAGCGGTCTGACCACCCACCACACCCGTCCCGGCGACCGGGCCAGGGCGTCCCGGGCGAGTCCGACCTCGGCGACGGTCTCCTCGACGAGCCGATCGGCCGACGCCGGCACAGCGACCAAGCGCACGGCAACCTCGAGGTCATCGTCGGACAGGTACAGCCAGTCCTGCGCGGCTGCCGCCAGCTCGAGGGCGGTCGACACCGCTCCCTGCTCGTCGCCCTCCGACACGATCACTTCGGCGCTGGGCTTCTCCGCTTCGAGGGCTGTGGTCGAGACGGACGCTCCGCTCTCGATTGGCGGGGTCTGATCATCGGCATCGCCGGCCGGTGTCGACGAGGTACGCACGAGCAGGACCCCGCCGACGAAGACCACCGTGGCGACGACGGCGAGGACGCGAGGTCGTGTCCAGGCCATCAGCTCGCCGCCTGGAACAGCAGGTTGACCGCCGTCGGTGCGATCCCGGCGAGGATCGCTCCCACCGCACCGCCGAGCGCCAGAGCTTTGCCCCGAGACGCCTGCTGGTAGCCGCCCGCCTCACGGGCCAGCCCGTACATCGCGGCCCCGATGAGCAGGGCACCGAGGCTGCCCCACAGCGCCAGCATCTGCGACCAGTTCAGAAGCTGCTGGATCAGGTCGGCACCCGGCATGCCGGCCGAGCTCGGCTGGACATCCACCTGTCCGAGCACCGTGGGGAGAAGGATCATGGGACGACCTCCGGTCGGAACTGCAACGTCACCCCACTAGGCCTTTTCAGACCCCGAAACCTCACGCGGCAATCGCGACTTTCTCGTGCGATGGCGTGAGGTTTCGGCCCGCTCGATGGCCTAGTGGGGTGTGAAACGACACTCCCGACTCCTGCCGGCAGCCGGCGCAGCACTGGCGCTCTGCCTCGTGACCACGACCGCCATCCCGATCCTCGCCGTCACCGGCGGCGGCACAGCCCCGCCCATCGGCGCATGGGCCGGAATCCCGGCCCGAGCCCTGCAGGCGTACCAGGCCACCGACGACTGGTGCGCCGGGCTCCGATGGGAGCTGGTCGCCGCCATCGGCCAGGTCGAGTCAGGACACGGGAGCGCAGGTGGTGGCCAGCTCGATCCCGACACCGGGGAGGTCGCACCCTGGATCTTCGGTCCGCCCCTCGACGGATCCGAGGGAGTGAAGGCCCTCCCCATCGGCAACTGGGTCGGCTGGTGGGGCCTCACCGGACCGTGGCAGCAAGCTGTCGGCCCGATGCAGTTCCTCGCCCCAACCTTCGACCGCTGGAGCGCTGACGCCGACGAGAACGGCACCGCCAACCCCCACGACATCGACGACGCCGCTGCATCGGCGGCCAACTACCTCTGCGGCGGAATCGAGGGTGAGATCACCGACGAGCGAGCTGCACTGCTTCGCTACAACAACTCGGGCGCCTACGCCGACAAGGTGCTCGCCATCGCCGACTCCTTCTCGGACGTCGTACTGCTTGTCGGCGACGGATGGCTGTGCCCCGTCGCCGGGCCCGTCAGCTTCATCGACTCATGGGGAGCGCCACGCTCCGGCGGCCGAACCCACAAGGGTGTCGACATGTTCGCCCATCGCGGCACCCCCGTCGTTGCACCGGTCAGTGGGACCGTCGAGCACCGCTCGAACAGCATCGGCGGACCGTCGTTCCACCTCTGGGGAGACGATGGCTCCTATTACTACGGCACCCACCTCGACGCCTACGGACCGATCACCGGATGGGTCGACGCCGGCACCGTCGTCGGCTACGTGGGAGACACCGGCAACGCCCGCGGCACCAGCCCTCACCTCCACTTCGAGATCCATCCAGGCCGTGAGCGAGGCGAACCGTCAGCACCGGTCAACCCGACACCGGTCGTGGCCACCGCCTGCGAGGCGAACCGGCTCGGAGTCGGAATCGGTGGCGGGGACTGACGCCTCCCACAGCTCGACGAGGTACCCGAGATTCAGGGGCAGCCGCGCTCGTCCATCGGGGACAGTCGTCCGCACAGCGCCATCCACCGACCCGGCGATGGGTGACGGTTCATTCGTGATTCGAGCCCGCACGTTTCGGGATGACCTGAGACGCGCGACACGAGACGCATCTGCTCCATGATATCTGTGGTATTACGGAGCAGCTGATGACCGACATCCTGATCCTTGACGTCTCCGACGATCGCGGCAGTTCCCATTGGCTCAATCAGCCTCTGCCCTTCCAGAACCGTGATCGGTGCGCCCCATGGAAGTCATGGCTATGCCTCGGTACTCGTACCTAAGTCGGCTCATCACCGCATGCGGCCTACTCGCTCCCCTCGGTCTTGTCCGCCGCTGAAGGTAAGATCTCCGATGACTGGGGCTGCTGACTGGTCATCCGTTCGGAGCGGTCTGGCTCCAGATCACCGTCAGCGTCCCGCCACCAGCGGGGCCCTGATGCTCCGCTCCGCCGCTGACATAGACGTCTGGGCGTCCGACGAGTCCCGCAAGCAGACCGCCTACGGCGGCTCTCGCATGTCGGGTAGCGTTGATGTCGCTGTCGCTGAGCATCGTGTGCCGTCGCCCCCGGATGCGGCCGCTCGGGTCTGGCTCGCACTTGGCGAAGAGCTGCACGACGTGGCCTGACTGACTTCGGACCCGGTCGAGGAGCGCGATCACCGACTCGGCGTCGATGGCATCCCGCATCGTTGTCGTCTCGGCGTGAAGCCCTCCTGATGCCAGGGCGCTCGGGCCGATCGCAACCACCTCCACGACGGAGATCTCCACACCGGAACTGGTCGACGCGAGCCTGGAGTAGACGCCGAGATCCCCTCCGATGCCCTGGTCCACCTCTTTGGCCGACAGCTCTCCGCTCGCCAGGCCGATCCCGAGAGCCGTCGCAGCGCGCGAAGCACCCATGGATCCGTAGCTGTCGAAAGCAGCAGGCGTCGCTCCATCGCGGAGGATCTCCTCGATCTGCATCGGTGTGAGGAGCGGGCACTTGGCAACGACCATGGACGCCTCGCCTGGTGTGAATCCTCCACGCTCGCAGGCGATCCGGACTGCGGCTGCGACCTGCTCCACCTGCCCGCGACGCCCGAGGTCGACCGGCGGGACAGTCTCGGTCGTCGAGACGCCGACTCCGAGTGAACCCTGTCGCGCTGCGTCACCCTGCTCTGCTTCATCGACCAGCAGGGTCACGTGCGGGCTGAGCACCCCCTCCGTTCCACCGGACATGACGGTGACGACATCGCTTCCGAGACGATCCCGCCAAGCTCGGGATGCAAGTCCACGGGAGAAGTCGTTCACGCAACCGTTCCCCTCGGACTTGCCGAGGACCGCGACGACCCTGGAACCGTCGGACAGGTCAGGAAAGGCGCTGACGTCGTCGGGAGCACTGGTTGGCACCACATGCACTCGGAGGCTCATGACGTCCTACCGGAGCCGCTCTGGATCGAGGAGCCTCCGGGCGGCGGGGAGTCGCCTTCATCTGCGAACTGGCTCACGTGGCCCATCGCCACCCGCCACCCGTCTGGGGTCCTGAGCCAGGTCTGCGTCTGGAACCCCGTCGTACCGGTCCGCTCCGACACCAGCGCTGCCATCACGACATCGCTGGTGAGGGCCGTCACCTCAAGGCGCTTCTCGACTCGTCGGTAGTCGGCTGCGGGACGAGCCCGACGAAAGGCCGCGATCTCGGCCGCGCCGACGAGGAACCCGTTCGGCGCAGCACGCACGGTCTTCGGGGAATCCCAGAACAGGGAGATGAGGGTCTCGGCGTCGTTCTGCTGGACTGCACGCTCGTACTCGTCGTACACGAGGCGCACCTCCTCCTCGGCTGCCTCGAGCTCTGCGGGAGATGTCATCGTGCTCCTCCAAGGGACGCTTCGATCCGGGCGGCGACGTCGAGGGCGTCCTCGTCTCGACCTCGTCGGGCGACGACCTGCACACCGCGCGGGAACTTCTCGCCGACGTCGATCGAGATGAGCACGACCGGGAGGTGGCCGAAGGAGATCGGCTGGGTGTAGAGGCCGAGGTTCGGTGCGATCCGCTGCATCTGTCCGCCGATCGCGGCATGGACCTGGCCGATGGGTGTCGGTGCGCACGGGAGCCCCGGGGCGAGGAGTACATCGAGGTCGCCGAAGGCAGCCTCGACTTCGTCGATGTACTCGCGCTGGACTCGCTTGGCGGCCAAGTACTGGGTCGCGGTGACGTGGCTGCCAGCGAGGAACCGCCCCCTCGTCATCGGGTCGAACTCGTCGGACCGATCCCGGATCTCCTCGTAGTGCTCCTCTGCGCCTTCCGAGGCTGTGACCACCATCGCCGCGGAGCGGGCGATCGCCGCACCGGCGAACTCGATCTCCTGGGTGGCGCCTACTGCGCCCGCAGCGAGTTCGACGGCACGCGACGCGCCGTCATCTCCACCCTCCAGGAAGTACCCACCGAGGATTCCGGTCCGCAGGCCCTCCGATGGTCTCGTGGCATCGTCGGCCAAGACATCGAAGACGAGGCGGAGGTCGCGGACCGTCATGGCGATCGGGCCGACCGTGTCGAGGGATCGCGCGAAGTACATGACTCCCTCCAGCGGATAGCGCTCGAAGGTCGGGCGGTGGCCGACGACTCCGCAGACGGCCGCCGGGACTCGTATCGAGCCGTTGGTGTCGGTCCCGAGCGCGATCGGAACGAGTCCGGCAGCGACCGCCGCCCCTGAACCGCCAGAGGAACCACCTGCGATCATCTGGCTGTCGAGCGGGTTCGTGGTCGCGCCGTAGTGGGTGTTCTCTGTGGTGAAGCCGTAGGCGAACTCATCCATGTTCGTCGTCCCGACGAGGACGGCACCTGCGGCTTCGAGTTGCTGTACGCAGGCTGCGTCTGAGCCAGCCGGCTGGTCGTGGGCTCGCATCGTCGATCCACCGAGCGTCACGACCTCCGCGACGTCGATGAGGTTCTTCACGAGAAACGGCACGCCGGCGAGGGGACCGATCTCTCCGCCCTGGCGAAGTCGGTCATCGAGGAAGTCGGCTCGGGCGCGGGCGCGGTCGCGGAGCACTGCGGTCACCGCGTTGTGGCGATCCGCGTCACACCGGGCGAGTGCGCCGTCGACGATGTCGCGTACCGATCGGGAGCGATCGCGCACCTCGATCGACAGCGCGGTGGCATCCTTCACCGACGTGCCTCCAGCACGACCCTGGCGTGTCCGTCGATCAACTCGACGAAGTCCTCGACGTCCCCACCGGTCGCGACATCGCCGAGCAGGTTCCGCTGTGAACTCCAGCGGTGTGGCGAGCAGGCCGCCTGGTCATCCGCAGTGACTTCACCCGGGCCGGTCTCACTCACATCTGACTCCCATGGGACTTCTCGTCTGCTTCGTCATTCGCTCGATCGATCCGGGCGCGCCACTGACGCCAACCACCGTCACCGGTGATCTCCGTTGCTCCTTCGACGGCCCCGGGCTCGCAGATGAAGCCGAGCTTCTCCTCGCCCGCAGCGAGGGTCACCCGCCCGATGCCCAGTGGCGCTTCGACCGTTTTCAGGAACTCACCGACCGCGTCGCCTGGGAGCGCCCAGACTTCGACCTCGATCGGACACCCGCCATCACCGACTGCTGCGATCGCGGGGCGTCGCCCGTCGCTGAGGACCCACATCCGGTAGTCCGGACCGGTCGTCGTTCGTTCGACGAGACGGCCACCGAGGCGCACGAGGTCGCCGTTGCGTGCTTCACCTCGGAGGTGGGCGCCGGCGACGACGATCTCGACACCGTCGGCACACGCAGGGGCCGTCAGGTCCTGACCGGTGAGGATCTGGCTGGCCACGCCACAGATCACCCGGTCGCTTCGCGCTGGTCCTTGCAGCGTGCAGCCCGCTCCGGCGAAGGAGTGGTCCGGATCGGGGATGGTGATCGCACACAGGTCCAACAGGTTGGTGAAGGAGGTGAAGCGTCCCAGTCTCGTGTTGAGTGCGAGCGGGTCCCGAGCCATCTCATCCAGCGTCGGCGCGGTCGGGACCGAGGGAACGGCGATCAGGTCGATCTCGTCCCACCACCGCTGGACCCTCGATGCGAGTCTGCGAACGGTCATCTGCGCGGTGTGGAGCTCAGCGGCGGTCCACTCGTCACCCGACTGGATGATCTGCCGGGTGATGGCCTGCACCGCATCAGGTGAGGCGGCGACGAAGCCACCGACCGAAGCGGTCCGCTCGGCCACGAAGGGTCCGCCGTAGAGCAACTCCCCCGTCTCGTACAGATCGGAGAAATCCAGCGGCACGGTCGTGATGCCCTGAGACTCCATTGCGTTGATCATCCGCTGGAACGAAGCCTTGATCGGCCCGTCGACTTCGTCCAAGCGGTCCGGGACTCCCACCACCAGCTCGTCGATTCGGCCCAGTGGGAGCAACGTCCGGTCCTGGCGGCAGGTCTCGTCAGCTCCGGAGGCTCGGAGCACCTCGAACACCGTCCACGCGAGCTCGACTGACCGCGCGTGAACACTCACGCAGTCGAGGGAGGCACAGGCAGGAACCACTCCGCTGGTGGAGACGATGCCCCGGCTGGGCTTGAGCCCAACGGTCTGCGTCATCGCTGCAGGCACGCGACCGGATCCGGCTGTATCGGTGCCGAGCGCGAAGTCGACGATCGACGCGGCGACTGCCGCCGCCGATCCCGAGCTCGATCCGCCGGGGATCCGGTCCGGGTCGAGAGGGTTCCTCGGTGTCCCATGCGGGCTGCGAGTGCCGTTCAGGCCCGTTGCGAACTGATCCATGTTCACCCGGCCCAAGAGGTGGGCGCCCGCTTCGAGCAACGCCCTGGCCGCCGGCGAAGTGGCGATGGCGAGCGCACCGAAATCGGGGCAGCCTGCGGTCGTGGGGAGTCCCTCGAGGTCGAAGTTGTCCTTCACGACGAACGCGTAAGCCGAGAGGGGGCCGCCTCCGAGAGCCCGAGCGTGGTCGCCGCCGAGCTCCAACGGCACGGCTGTGGTGAACAGCGCCGGATCGTTCCACGCTCGAGCTCGGCGCTCCGCTCTCTCGATCACGTCGACCGATGCTTCTCCCGGCGACCCGCCCATCATGTGGTGAGGTCTCGGATCAGACCCTCGGGCTCCCCGACGAGCACCGAGGAGACGAGCGAGCCGCCGCGGAAGACCAGTCGGCCGTCGGTCGCCGTCGCAATCGCATCGCGGGCGGTCGCTGCTTGGACTGCGAGCACATCGCCTCGCTCGCCGACCTCGAGCGTCGATGCGCCTCGTCCCAGGACTGCGTGCGCGGTGCTGGACACCATCTGCCATGCCTGCTCGACCGAGGTGTGCCCAGCCGAGACGAGCAGTTGGGACACCAGCACCGGGTCGTGGGCACCGAGCCAGTTGAAGGGGTCCCGGACGTTGTCCGCTCCGGCGCACACGAGCGCCCCCGCCTCGAGGAGCGGGCCGATCGCCGTGAGGCCCCTGGGAGTCGCCATCGAGCGGTCTCGCCCCTGGAGGAAGAGGTTGGTCGCAGGCAAGGTGACGATGCCGACACCGAGCTCGGCGACGCGAGCCGCCGTCTCCCGTTGGCGACCGAGGTCGACCATTCCGAGACTGACGCAGTGGCTCGCCGTCACATCGCCGGCCGGACGGTGCCGCTCGACCGCATCGAGGAGTCGATCGAGCGTGTGCACATCCTCGAGGGTCTCGTCCACGTGGAGGTCGACTCGGACGCCATGGCTGTCCGCGAGCTCCAGGACCAGGTCGATGAAGGCCACCGGATCCGACTCCCGACTGGGAACGCCTCCGATCACATCGATACCTGCGTCCAGGGCTTCCTCGAGCAGCAGGCGTTGCGCACCGCCGTCGGCACCGGTCACCGGGGGCTGGACGAGTGCAGCGATCTGGAGCTCGGCGAGGTCGATGGCGTGGACGCGCTCGCGAACCTCGACGAGGGCGTGGACCGATTTCATGCCCACGGCGGCGGAGAGATCGACATGCGTTCGGATCGCGGTACACCCAGCGCGGACTGCCTCCCGAACCCCGAGCGAGGCGCGCCGGACGACATCGGCCACCTCCATCGACGGCCACGCCTTGGCGAAGGCCGCGACGGCGCCAGCGAGATCACCGGCAGCGTTGTGAACCCGGTCGGCAGTGAAGGCCTTGTCGAGGTGTGCGTGCGGTTCCGCCGGAGCTGGGAGAAGGACGTGACCGGCACAGTCGGCACGGTCAGCACCATCCGTGGAGACGTCGGCGCCACGCTCGACGACCAGCCCGGTGCTGCGATCGATGCGGAGTGCCAGCGCAGCGCCGGAAGCATCGGTCCCGCCGATGAGGGCGACGTGGTCTACACCCACGTCACTCCGCCTCCCACGATGTGGACCGACTCGATCGTGCCCACCCGCATGATGGCGTGACCTTCGGCCCGGCGGGTCCAAGGTCGTCGTCGGCTGATCTTCCTCGCCATCCCGTTGCTCCCGGTGTCATCTGCTCCACGAGGCCCGTCGAAGACATCCACGGTTTCGTATACTTGTGGACCAAACGAGGCCCGCTGTTTCCGCCATGGAATACGTGCGTTTCCGTTCTCTGGCGGAAATCTTGCGCACTCACCCCCCTATGATTCAGATCTCTGGGTCCTATGGCCGGGCTCGGACTCAGCCGACCAGGGATGGCAGACGTGTATACGTTCGCGTTCAGACCTTGCCCTCATGTTCGTCTGTCGACAATCTCCGCGTGTGCCGTCAGTGAGGCGAGTGGAGTCCCGTGAGTTCGTATACGTCGATGATGAGTCGGATCCCCCGTCGTTGGCGGCTGCACGGCTGCTTGGGCATCGCACTCGGATGAATGGGATACCGTTGGGGGCATGTCGGAGGCGAAGGCACGCCAGGTACCCCACGGGAACCTGATCGCAGACGCCATCCGGACGTCGATCATCAGCGGGGAACTGGTCCCCGGCGACCGGGTCCTCGAGGACCGGTACGCAGAGAAGTTCGGAGTCTCGCGTGTGCCGGTGCGGGAGGCGATCAGACGCCTCGACGCCGAGGGCTACGTCACCGTGACGCTGAACGCAGGCGCAAGAGTTGTCGTTCCCGCGAAGGACGACGCCCGAGATCTGCTCCAGGTGCGGAGCCCCCTCGAGGTGCTTGCCGCTCGGTTGGCCGCGGAACGTCGAGGTGGAGGATGCCTGGATCAGCTCGCCGCCCTGCTCGACGCAGGGGAGCGAAGCATCCAGGATGGTGACTTCACGAAGGTGTCGGCGCTTGCGTCGGACTTCCACGGGCTCGTGATCGAAGCGTCGGGAAACGCGCAGCTCGTTCGGATGCTCAACGACGTGCGAGCGAAGCTCGCTTGGATCTGGGCGATCGACGTCGAGGCGCAAGCCCCCACGTCCTGGGAGGCCCACGCCGCCATCTTCCAAGCAATCAGCGCCGCCGATGCCCCGAGAGCAGCAGAGCTGATGTCGGCACACATGATCGCCGATGAGACCAAAGAGGGTCCCGACACAGCCTGTTGACGACCGCCGCGATGGCAGCTGGTCCCTCGACCTGCGGCCCATGGCTCTCGGGTCGCAGCTCTTCAGGCAGGACCGCTCCAGAGTTGGCGGTCGCTCACCACGCCGCCCGTCGCAACCACGCGACCTCGCCGGAAGACGACCCTGGTTGGCGGCTGAGCGACCACGGCCTCGGGCACCGTGCTCGCCGCGACGAGCGTCAGGTCTGCTGGAGCACCCGACGCGAGCGTCGGAACGACCATTCCGAGGCAGCGGGCAGCGTTGGCCGACACCAAGTCGATGCTCGATGCGACGTCCTCATCGGTGCGCCACCCGATGAGATGGGCAGCGAGGGAAGCCCGCTCGAGGGGGTCCGCCTTCCCGAACGGGGACCAGCAGTCGCGGATGTTGTCCGACGCAGCCACCACGTTCACGCCGGCATCGGCAAGGGCCACCATCGGCTGGAACATTCCGCGCCCGGGGAGGTTCGAGATCAGCGAGACCTGGAGGCCCGCCATCCGCTCCGCCAGCCGGTCCCGATCGGTCGGGTCCAACTGGGCCAGGCAGAACCCGTGGCTGACCGCCACCCTTCCTGTCAGTCCCGCTGCCTCGGTGCGGTCGAGGATCCCACCGATGGTGAGAGCACCGACATCACCGGGCTCATGGACATGGATGTCGACCATGACCCCTCGAGACTCGGCGAGAGCGAACAGTGCGTCGAGGTGCTCATCACGCGAACCGTCGATGGTGGCGGGGTCGGCGCTGCCGATCACGTCCAGACCAGCATCGAGCGCTTCTGCCAGGAGTTCGGCTGTACCCGGGCTGCGAAGGATCCCGTGCTGTGCGAAGGCCACCAGCTGCAGGTCGATGAGCCCCTCCCAGTGGTCCCTGACGCGGAGCATGGCTTCGGCGCGTTCGAGGCCGACCTCGCTGGAGACGTCGACGTGACTTCGCGCCGCGGTGACCCCGTTGCCGAGGAGATGCTCCAACAGCGCCGTGGCCCGCTGCTCAGGCGGTTCGATCTCCGTGAGGGAGCCGAGGACCTCGAGCTCGATCCTGAACCGTTCCTCGATGACCGTCGAGGGACGGTGCGGCACCCAAGGACTCGACCACAGCGTCTTGTCGAGATGGAGATGGGCGTCCATGAGGCGAGGGAGCACGACCCAGCCCGATGCATCGACTGTCGTCGCCACGTCGGGATCCCCCTCACCGATCGACCCATCGGCGAGCGTCACATCGACAGCGGTGCCAGCGGGGCCGATCGCACCCGTGATGCGTACCGGTTCCCGACTGCCACAGGGCAGTTCGAGTGGTGATCTGAGCGTGGGCATTGGGCCTCCTGAGACGAGCGCCGGAGTCCGGCGCGATGGCAACACTTCGTTCACGGTCTTGAATTCGAGGGGTCACACGACCGTCCTACGGTCCGGGCAGCAATCACGAGCAGGGAGCGAGCGATGACGTCCAGCGGCACACCCGGGGAGATCCGGCTGGAGGGTGTCACCAAGCAGTTCGACGTGCGGCGGGGCGAGGTTCTCACCGCAGTCGGGCCGATCGACCTCGTGATGCAACCCGGCGAGTTCGTGGCAGTGATCGGGCCGAGTGGCTGCGGGAAGTCGACGGTCCTTCGCATGATGGCAGGACTGGAAGAGCCCACCACGGGCACCGTGCTGATCGACGGGCAACCCCCGTCGGCTTCGACCATGGACAGGCAGGTCGGGATCGCCTTCCAGGACCATGCACTCCTGCCATGGCTCTCTGTGTGGGACAACGTTGCGCTCCCCTTCAAGCTCGCCGGCGAGCGCGTCGACCATGACCGGGTTGCCGGACTGCTCGAGCTCGTGGGGCTCGACGAGTTCCACAAGGCCCGGCCCAAGCAGCTCTCCGGCGGGATGCGACAGCGGGCATCCATCGCTCGTGCTCTCTCGCTCCAGCCCTCGGTGCTGTTGCTCGACGAACCATTCGGTGCACTCGATGCCGTGACGCGCCGTCGGCTGAACATCGAGCTGCAGCGAATCTGGACCGAGCTGGCAGCGACGACGCTGCTCGTGACGCACTCGGTCGATGAGGCCGCCTTCCTGGCCGACCGCGTCGTGGTGCTCAGCGAACGCCCGGGATGCATCACCATCGACCAGCAGATCGACTTCCCGCGGCCACGGCCTCGCGATCTCATGACTGACCCGGCGTTCCAGCGGATCGAGAGCGAGTTGCTCCTCGCACTCGACGGCGCCGAGGCCGCCTGACCGAGTCCAGGGCCGCAGTCCTGGGGTCTCATGGGCTGGGGCAGCCCGTCACGCCCTTTGCGTGCAACTCGCAGGCCAGGTCGAGCAGTGCCTCGTCGCTGTGGGGTGCTCCGATCAGCTGAGCGCCGTACGGAAGGGCCGTTCCCGGAACCGGAACGGAGACGACGGGCAGCCCAGCGAAGGAGATCGGCTGCGTGAAGCGTCCGAGGAGCGGTCGCAGCGGCAGCTCCTCCCCGTTGATGGAGACCATCGCCGTCCCGATCGGGGGTGCAGCCACCGGGACTCCCGGTGCGAGGAGGACGTCGTAGTCGACGAGTGCCTCGGCGACAACGGCCCGGAAGTGCTGGCGCCAGCGCCGAGCCTGGATGTGCGCGCTGGCGGGCACCAGCGCACCAGCCAGGAAACGGTCACGAGTCATCGGATCGAAGTCCGCCGGCCGGACACGAAGGTCGCCCAGGTGCAGGGCCGCAGCCTCGACTGCGGTCAAGATCATCGCTGCGCTGCAGGATCGGCCAGCACCTTCGAGCACGACACCTTCGGTTGCACCGAGCGCGGCGGCGACCTCGTCAACGGCACGGTGGGCTCCTGTCTCCGCCGGGCCGTCGAACCATCCGCCGAGGCGCGCCACCCGAGGTCCGGTCGAGGGCCAGCTCGGAACTCGGCTGACCCGATGTGTCATCGGATCTCGCGCGTCGACGCCCACGACCACTCGGTCGACGGCAGCCAGGAGAGCCGGGTCGGCGGCGAAGGGGCCGACGTGGTCGAGACTCGGTGAGAACAGGCGGGCCCCGGCTCGGGACACCCGGCCGAACGTCGGCTTGTGTCCGTAGACGCCGCAGAGCGCGGCTGGAACCCGAATGGAGCCATTGGTGTCGGAACCGAACGCGACCGGCACCATGCCGGAAGCGACCGCCGCCGCAGATCCACCCGAGCTGCCCCCGGCGATCCGCTCGAGGTCGTGAGGGTTCCTCGTGGGACCCCGGTGCGTGTTCTCGGTGGTGAAACCGAACGCGTACTCGTCCATGTTGGTCGTACCCACCAACACGGCGCCGGCATCTCGGCACCGAGCAACGACTGTTGCATCCTGCTCCGCAGGAGGGCGACCCTCCTCGATGATCGAGCCTGCCAGGGTCGTGTGGCCGGCGACGTCGAACAGCTCTTTGACGGCGAAGGGCACGCCGGCGAGTGGTGCCGACTCAGAGACATTGGCCACGTGGGCTCTTGCGCTGTCCGAGTCGATGCGTCGGAAGGCGTTGATCGAGTTGTCCTTCGCTGCGATCTGCTCGAGCGCAGCTTCGAGATCCGTCGGGATCATGGCTCGAAGTCCCAACCCGGCTCGAGTTCGACCGGCAACTCGACGTCGGAGAGGTCGTCGGCCGCTCGTAGCAACACGCCCAGGTACGCAACGACTCCGTCCTGATGTGGGCTCGCGATCGGAAGGCGGTAGGCGCTACCGGCAACGGCCACGATCTGCGCCGCTCGGGTGTCGGTGGGGTCCGGGCCTCGGCGGATCGGGTCTGGGTCAGCGGTCATGGCGCGTGAGGACCGCTACCAGGTTCGATCCTGGTGCACCCTGGTGCTCGGGACCGGCCGACGCGAGGATCATCGGGTCTCCGATGACTGATGCCACGACGGCGTTCCCAACGGCCTTCGCGAAGGATCCTGCGTGCTGTGCGAGGTAGTCCGAGTTCATGGTGTGACGACGCCCTCTGGTCGAGCCAACGGCATTGGCGCCGCAATTCACGAAGACGTGTGCCACTCGCGCTGCCTGCTCCTGAGAGAGAGGAACACCGACGTCGACCAAGCCCGAGTCCTCCAGAGCTGAGACAACCCCCCGAAGGTCGAGGGTGTCCGACATCACGCCTGAACCGATCCGCAGCGTCGAAGCCGATGCGGTCGAGTTGCCCATCACCACGATGCGCGTCCGTGTCTGCTCGCCTCCGGCGGACACCGAAGCCACATTCGAGTGGAGAGACCAGTCAGCACAGATCGCGTCGTCGGTGACGGCGGCCGCTGCCACCTCACCGAGTGCGATGGCCACGCCCAACGCAGCCGACCCTCGCGACCGGGCGCTCGCCGTTGCGATGTCCGTCGTTCGGAGCGAGACCCCTCGTGTCTCGGCGTCGGCCAAGCGGGTCGGGGTCATCGAAGGGCACTTCACCTCGACGCAAGCCACGTCGGCCGGGGAGAGGCCGGCGTCGGCCACTGCCCGCTCGGTCGCCTCTGCCACGGCTCGCGCGTGCGCAGCCGTACCCAGGTCCTCAGGAGCGTGCTGTTCGGTGTCGGCGGCGCCGATCACGAGCCGAGGCTCGCCGGATGGCGTTGCGTCGCTCTCCCGGTTGAGCCACACCGCGTAGTGGGGAGACATCACCCCGCCGCACATGCCGATCATCATGAGCGGCACGTGTTCGGTGACCGCGTCGACCTCCATGCCGAGCGCGGGCGCGAGGGCTCTCGAGAACTGGAGCAGGCCCAGCGCTCGAGCCTCGATCCAACCCTCGGTCTGGGCGATCACGCCGACGACCTCGTCGGCCCGGAACAACCCGGTGGTCAGTGCATCGATCAGAGCGGTGACGTCGTGGGCTCCGGCGGCCGGTGCGACGAAGATGTCCGCGACGCGGTTCATCACTTCTCCTCTTCAGGTTCGGAGCTGCGCACCAGATCGGCGAGCACCCGGCGTAGCTCCACGGTGGGGGGGCATAGGCGAGGCTCACGACGTCGGCGGGATCCAGCTCGAAGTCGGACGCGGTCCGTTCGAGAACTGCTCGGTCCTCGTCCAGCACGCGCTGGTCCCAGGCCACCACGTCGGCCGCAGCGACCTGATCCTCGCGGTCGTTGCGCCAGCACCACTGCAGCACCCGACAAGAGCCTGCGCCCAACGGCGTCGCAGCCTGGAAGATCGACTGGATGACACCATCGCCGTCGTCGATCGTGAAGACGCGGCTTAGCGCCGGGACGTACTCCGTCTCCATGGATCTCGTGAGCACGGACTCACCCGAGCCGGTGAGACCCGCGAGGCCCTCCTGGTTGCGAACCGGCATCGACGAGCGCAGCACCAGTCGATGCCCATCGCGCTCGATGGTGGGGCGGTGATCCACAGGATCGCCGGCACCCCCGAAGGTCCCCGCATGGACGAAGTCCACGTGGGCGGGATCGAGGCCGTTCTCGACCACACGAAGTGCCGAGCACTGCCAGACCTCATCCGCCGTCCGTGTCCATCGGGCACCACGCGGCACACGAGACGACGGCTCCGGGGTCAGGGGTGGTCCCTCGATGACGAGGTTCACAGTCCATCCACGGTGACCGTCGGCACCATCTCGAGCTGGGGCTGCCGGCGGGACGGGCAACCCGACTCGCAGCTGCGGGATGTGGCTTGCGCCTCCGCCCGAACCGAAACGCCAACCGTGGTACGGACACTGGATGTCTCCGTCCACGACGCAACCAGCAGAGAGCTGCGTCGAACGGTAAGGGCATCGATCCTTCGCTGCCACCACACCGTTCGAGCCCTGCCAGAGGACGAGGTCGACGTCCAGGACCTGTCGGTGAAGGGGACCAGGTGCGACGTCCTCAGCGAACGCGACGGCATGCCAACACCGCCGGAGCACTGCGAGGTCATCGGTCGTGCGACGCAGGCGCACCTCATCATTCGTCCGAGTCGTCACGTCATGCGCTCCCTTCCGAAGATCTCGAGTCGCGATGCCAAGGTGAACAGCAGGACCGAGAACCCGGTGGCCACGATCCCCACCCCCCAGCTTCGAGCGATCTCGAAGCGGAGCTGGGAGATCACGAACAGCTGCCCCAGACCGCGCGTTCCGATCAAGTACTCAGCGATCATCGCTCCGACGACACATGTCACGGCAGAGATCCGGAGGCCGACCAACACGTTGGGAATGGCACTCGGGAGCGCCAGGCGGACCAGGATCTTGCGGCGGCTGGCGCCGTACACGCGAAAGACGTCCTGGCTCGAAGGCGACATCGACCGCAGCCCTGACAGCGTCAGCACGAAGATCGGGAAGTAGGCGACAAGGACCGAGACCACGAGGATCGTGGTCGTGCTGTACCCGAACACCCGGGCGAACACCGGGACCATGGCCACCATGGGCACGGACCGGACAACCAGAACT
>CAZCJT010000018.1:0-17155 GCA_964498565.1 uncultured Acidimicrobiaceae bacterium | reverse complement strand
GGCGGTCCTGGTGGCGGTCCCGGCGGTGGACGTCCCGGTCCCGGTGGCGGGCGCCGCCCACCGAAGCGCCGTGGCGGCCGTCGTCGCCGCAACCGCGACGAGCTGCAGCCCATCGAGGCCCCCAGCTTCACGCCCCGCGACGCGCCGGTGCCCGAGCACGAGGTCGTCATCGAGCGCGCCTCGACGCCCCAGGACATCGGCCCCAAGCTGAACCGCACCGCGTCCGACGTCGTCCGCTTCCTCATGGAGCAGGGCGAGATGGTCACGGCCACCCAGTCGCTGTCCGATGACATGATCGAGCTGTTCGCCGCCGAGCTCGGCGCCACGATCCGCCTGGTCAACCCGGGCGAGGAGGCCGAGGTCGAGCTGCAGAAGCGCCTCGGCGTCGACGAGCTCCTCGGCGACGACGACGCCGACGACGACTCCCCGCCGCGCCCCCCGATCGTCACGATCATGGGCCACGTCGACCACGGCAAGACCAAGCTCCTCGACTACATCCGCGAGGCCAACGTGGTCGCCGGCGAGGCGGGTGGCATCACCCAGCACATCGGCGCCTACCAGGCCGTGAAGAACGATCAGCTGATCACCTTCATCGACACCCCGGGCCACGAGGCCTTCACCGCCATGCGCGCCCGGGGAGCCGAGGCCACCGACATCGTCGTGCTGGTGGTCGCCGCCGACGACGGCGTCATGCCCCAGACCCTCGAGGCGCTCAGCCACGCCAAGGCGGCCGATGTGCCGATCATCGTGGCCGTGAACAAGATGGACCTCGAGGCCGCCAACCCCGACCGGGTCATGCAGCAGCTGTCCGAGCAGGGCCTCATCCCCGAGGAGTGGGGCGGTGAGACCATGTTCAACAAGGTCTCGGCCGTCACCGGCGACGGCGTGGAGGAGCTCCTCGAGAGCCTCCTGCTCGTCGCCGAGGTCGAGGACTACCGGGCCGACCCCGAGGGTCGGGCCGCCGGCTCCGTGCTCGAGTCCCACCTCGACATCGGCCGTGGTCCCGTGGCCACCGTGCTCGTCCAGCGCGGCACGCTGCGCGTCGGCGATCCCATGGTCGCCGGTGCCGCCTTCGGCCGGGTCCGGGCGATCATCGACCACCTCGGCGAGCAGATCAAGGAAGCCGGGCCGTCCACGCCCGTGCAGGTCCTCGGCCTGTCCGACGTGGCCGACGCCGGCGACCAGTTCGTGGTCGCCCCCGACGACAAGACGATGAAGGACGTCGCCGCCAAGCGCGACCACTTCCACCGCCTCGCCAACCTCGGCCGGGAGGCCACCGCCACGGGCGGCGGCGCCAAGCTCGAGGACATCTTCGCCGCCATCCAGGCCGGCGAGGTCGCCACCCTCTCGCTGGTCGTGAAGGCCGACGTGAACGGCTCGCTCGAGGCGCTCACCGACTCCCTGAAGAAGCTCGAGCGTGACGACGTCAAGATCGGCTTCGTCCACCGGGCCGTCGGCGGCATCACCGAGAACGACATCCAGCTGGCCTCGGCCTCCAACGCCACCATCATCGGCTTCAACGTGCGACCGGACCGCAAGGCCCGCGAGCTCGCCGATCAAGAGGGCGTGGAGATCCGCACCTACGAGATCATCTACAAGGTGCTCGAGGACATGGAGTCGGCCATGCTCGGCATGCTGGCCCCCGAGTACGAAGAGGTGGTCACCGGCGACGCCGAGGTGCGCGAGATCTTCTCCGTGCCCCGCATCGGCAAGATCGCCGGTTGCATGGTCCAGAGCGGCGTGATCACCCGCAACTCCAAGGTCCGCTTCCTCCGCGAGGGCACCATCATCTGGAAGGGCACGATCCAGTCGCTGCGGCGCTTCAAGGACGACGCCACCGAGGTGCGCGCCGGCTTCGAGTGCGGCATCGGCCTGTCGGACTTCCAGGACCTGAGGCCCGGCGACATCATCGAGACCTTCGAGGAGCGCGAGATCGAGCGGGTGTGATCTGGAGTGCCGCAGCCCTCGAGCTGTCCCTCCGCATCCCGCTCGGCGACTCGCTGAAGGCCAAGCGGTCGGTGATCCGACCCATCCTCGACGGCGCCCACCGACGCTTCGGTGTGGCCGCCGCCGAGGTCGCCGACCAGGACGTCCACGACCGGGCGGTCCTGGTCTTCGCCGCCGTCGCCTCCAGCCCCCGGCAGGTGGACGAGGTCCTCGACGCCGTCGACCGCTTCGTGTGGTCGTTCCCCGAGGTCGAGGTCGTCGACACCGGCCGCTACTGGGTCGACACCGCCTGACCGCAATCGCCGATGGCGGCGGAGCCGGCGGGTTCGTGGCGCCACCTCGGAGCGACAAACGTGAGGTGCGAGGATTCCGGTCACGGAAACCATGTGCCGGGCAGGGCACATGTTCCCGGAACCGGGGACGCAGGTGCTCAGGGAGCGGTGGCCGTGCCGCCCGGGAGCGCGGCCAGCATCGCAACGACCCGTCCCTCGACGTCGGCGTGGGTGAGGCCCAGCGAGCGGAGCGGGCCGTCGTCGTCCTCCAGCTCGAGCAGCGCGAGCAGGATGTGCTCGGTGCCGATGTAGTTGTGCCCGAGCCGCAGCGCCGACCGGAAGGTGAGCTCGAGGACCTTGCGGGCACCGACGTCGTAGGGGATGAGGGCGGGCACCTGCTCCACTGCCTCCGGCAGCGTGGGTTCCAGCGCGGCGCGCACGTCATCGGTGGATCGGCCCTCCGACACCAGCAGCCGGGCGGCGATGGCGGTGGGCTCGGCGAGCAGCCCGAGTGCGAGGTGGCCGACCGTGATGGCGTCGTTGCCGGCGTCCCGGGCTTCCTCCTGGGCAGACAGCACGCACCGCTTCGCCCGCTCCGTGAACCGGTCGAAGCCGTTGTCGCCGTCGACCATGGCACTCGCGTCGACCGGATTCGACGGGACGAACCGCTTGCGGACCGCCTGCTTGGTGACGCCCATGCTGCGCCCGATCTCCGTCCACGAGGCGCCCGAGCGCCGGGCCTGGTCGACGAAGTGCCCGACGAGGTGGTCGGCCACGTCGCCGAGGTGGTCGGCTGCCGCCATCGCGTCGGTGAGGCGGTCGAGCGGGTCCTCGTGCACGCGGTTGATCGCGTCGATCAGATCGTCCATCCGAACGTTCGCTGTCGGGCCGGTCATGCGACAACCATAGGTTGTCGATGGTCCAGCGTCAACCCAGGGTTGTCGCACCGCGCCTCACCCCTGACCCGTCGCCGCTGGCCCGGTGGAAGCCACGAGATCCTGTGGCAGGCTCGCCGGATGGCCCGTCGACGACAGACCAGCTCCCGCCGGTACCCCCGGACGGCGCGCCTCAACGAGCTCGTCCGGGAGATCGTGGCCGAGGAGCTCGAGCGCATCGACGACGAGCGCCTCGGCTTCCTGACCATCACCGCGGTCGAGGTGGACCCCGGCATCGAGCACGCCAAGATCCACTGGTCCGACCTCGGTGCATCCGACGAGGTCGTGCTCGAGGTCCTCGAGGAGCACCGACCCCGGTTGCAGCAGGCGGTCAACCGCCAGACCCACATGCGCCGCACGCCGATCCTGTCGTTCCACGCCGATGAGGTGGCCCGAGGCGCGACTCGCATCGAGGAGATCCTGCGCGACCTCGAGATCCCCGAGGACGCCCCCGACGCCGGCGAGCCGGCCCGGGTCGAGGGCGACGACGCCGCCCCCGCGGGCGACGACGGCTGATCCCGTGAGCACCCTCGCCGAGGTCGCCGACGTGGTGCGCTCGGCGGAGAGCCTGGCGCTCGCCTGCCATCACCACCCCGATGGCGACGCGCTCGGCTCCATGCTGGCCATGCACCTGCTGTGCGAGGCGAACGGCGTTCCCTCGGTGGCGTCGTGGCCGAGCCCGTGGGTCGTCGCCCCCCACTACCAGTTCCTTCCCGGCCTCGATCGGTGCAGCCCGCCGTCGGCGTTCCCGAGCGAGCCCGACGTCCTCGTCACCTTCGACCTCGGGAACACCGGCCGGCTCGGCGACCTCGCCCCCGCGGCGCAACGCTCCCGTCGGGTCGTCGTGCTCGACCACCACCCCGACAACCAGCGCTTCGGGACCCACAACCTGGTCGACGAGACCGCCGCCGCCACGGCCGTCCTGGTGCGTCGCCTGGCCGGGGAGCTGGGGTGGGCGCTCACGCGTGACGTGGCCCTCAACCTCTACGTCGGCCTCGTCACCGACACGGGCCGCTTCCGGCACCCGAACACCACGCCCGACGTCTTCCACCTGGCCGAGGAGCTGGCCGAGTACGACCTGCCCATCGCCCGCATCACCCGGGAGCTGTTCGAGAAGCACCGCTTCCAGTACGTGCAGCTGTTGTCCATGGCGCTGGCCCGGACCGAGCTCGACGTCGAACGTGGCTTCGTCGTCGCGTGGCTCACCGAGCGCGACCTGCACGACTTCGACGTCACCTTCGACGAGACCGAGGGGTTCATCGACCACGTGCGGTCGTGCCAGGAGGCCGACGTGGCCTGCGTCCTGCGGGAGGCTCCGGGGGAGGGGCTGCGGGTGTCGCTGCGCTCGACCGGTTCCATCGACGTGTCGGTCCTGGCCGCCGACTTCGGGGGTGGCGGGCACGCCTTCATGGCCGGCTTCGCCACCGACCGCCCCATCTCCGACGTGGTCGAGGACATCCGGTCGCGCCTGCCCCGCCGGGCGGTCCCGGCGTGAGGGCCCGGTGAGCCGCAGGACGCCGAGTCCGTGGCACGGGCTGGTCCTGGTCGACAAGGAGGTCGGTTGGACCAGCCACGACGTGGTGGCGAAGTCCCGCGGCGTCCTCGGCACCCGCAAGGTCGGACACGCCGGCACCCTCGACCCGCCCGCCACCGGCCTGCTGCTGCTCGGCGTGGGGAACATGACACGCCTCCTGCGCTACCTCACCGCGCTGCCCAAGACCTACGTGGGCGAGGTCGTGTTCGGCACCGAGACCGACACCCTCGACGACACCGGGACGGCCACGGCCAGCCACGACATGGCCGGCGTCACGCTGGACCAGGTGCGGGCCGCGGCCGAGGGGCTCACCGGCGAGATCCTCCAGGTCCCGCCGATGGTGTCGGCCATCAAGATCGACGGCAGGCGCCTCCACGAGCTGGCCCGTGAGGGCAAGGAGGTGGAGCGCGAGGCCCGACCGATCACCATCCACGCCTTCCGCGTCGACGACCCGGTGGACGAGGGCGTGTACCCGATCGAGGTCACGTGCTCGTCGGGCACCTACATCCGGACCCTGGCCGCCGACCTCGGGGCCGCACTGGGCGGGGGCGCCCACCTCCGCAACCTGCGGCGCACTCGGGCCGGGTCCTTCGACGTGGCCGACGCCGTCACCATCGACCAGATCGATCCCGAGCGCCACGTCCTCACGCCGGCGGAGGCGCTGCGCGACCTGCCGACGGTCGTCGTCGACGTCCCGACCGCCGTCGACGTCGGCCACGGCAAGCCGCTCGAGCGCTCCCGGCTCGGCATCCCCGACGGCCACCCCGGCCCCTGGGCGGTGGAATCCCAGGACGGCATCCTGCTCGCCGTGTATGCGCCGCACCGGGAGGGAACGGTCAAACCGGACGTCGTCATCGCTCCGGCCTGAGCACCTCCCTCGAATCGCGCTCAAGTGTCGGCTCGGATGTGCCGACGACGTGACGGTGGAAGCGGGTCGAGACACCTCGCGGGTGACCGCGCAACGAGACAGCCGGCGGCGGCGGACGTCTGATCGCGGCGCCACCCTCGTCGAGTTCGCGCTCGTCCTGCCCGTCCTGACGCTGTTCCTGTTCGGCATCGTGCAGTTCGGCATCGCCTACGACAAGCAGCAGTCGATCAACGCTGCCGCCCGGGAGGGCGCCCGGATCGCCTCGCTCTCGACGACGAGCCTCGATGAGCTCTCGGGCCGCGCCGTGGCAGCTGCCGACATGTCCGCGATGGGCAACGATCCCAAGATCGTTGTCTCCGTCACCGGCGGTGCCGTCGCCGGCGTGCGCTGCCCCGGCGGGACGTTCTCGGCTACGGACGACTGCGGCTCGGCCGTCACCATCGACGAGGCCGATCCGGCGCTCATGCCGTGCGGCACTTCGCCGGGCGCCGACTACGTGACGGTGCAGGTGTCGACTCCCTACGAGCTCACCTTCCCGTTCTTCGATTTCGGGTCCGTGTCCATCGAGGCGGAGGCACAGTTCAGATGCGAATGAGAGGACGCACGCAGCGGGGCGAGCGCGGTGCCGTCCTCATCATGGTGGGCGTGTTCTCGATGGTCATGGTCGCCATGACGGCCTTCGTGGTGGACATCGGCAACCAGCGCCAGAACCGGTTGCAGCTGACGACGGCGACCGACGCGGCAGCGCTCGACGTCGCTCAGGAGTGGGCGAACGCCGACCTGGATGCCGTCGCCGCGGGGTTCGACCAGTTCGTGCCGCCTCAAGCGGACAAGTGGGACTGCACAGACGTGGCCGTGACCATCGCACAAGCGAACAATGACGGAGTCGACCCCGAGATTTCCTGCGTCGCTGAGGAGAAGGTGGGCGACTGGGGCGTCGTCACGGTCGCCGCCCGCGAGGCGGTCCAGTACCAGTTCGGTCAGGCCGTCGGCCAGAGCGAGGGCAACACCAGAGCAACGACGAGTGTGAAGGTCACCGGTGCAACGCAGGGCGGGCTCCGCCCGTTCGCCATCTGCGCCAACCTCCCGGCAGTCAAGAACTTCATCGATGACGACCCCACCAACGACCCGGTCGGCGGAGTGGAGGTCGATGCGATCAAGCACCTCAACCCGCTGTGCGGGACGGCCAGCGGCAACTGGGGCCTGCTCGACCTCGACGGCAACGGCGCCAAGTCCGTGGCGGAGCTGTTCTCCCAGGGCTACGCCAAGTCCGTGAAGAAGAGCGCCGGCGCCGAGGTCTGCGTTCCGACCGATCCGGAGTCGTGCTTCGCCGCCTCCCCCGGCGCCAAGTGGAACGCCGGACCGCTCAAGACGGCCCTCGACTACCTCGAGGGACCTGTGGGTTGTGAGGCCGGCGGGCCAGAGTTCTCCGTGCCCACGTACGAGACGGTGCTCGACCCGAACGGAAAGAACGCTAAGTTCCCCCTCACCGGCTTCCTCCGCGTCCAGCTCATGTGCTTCAGCACGGGCGGTTCGAACCTGAACGGCCTCACCCTGCGCCTCGTCTCCTACGACGCCGAGGAGTGCTGCTCCGGTGTGAGCGAGACGAACCGGATCCTCGAGATCTGCGACGTCGGCACCATCGGCGGAGCCCTGGGTCCCGACTTCGAATCGCTCTGCGGCACCGTGTCGGCGCCCCCCACCGTAGGAGAAGGGTGTGGGATCGAACCGATCGCACCTGAGACCCAGGACGTCCTGGTCAACGCCTTGGGCGAGACGGTCAACGCCACTCACGTCGACGTCGTCAGCTACGACTCGTCCAAATGCGGAGACATCCGCCTGCGCATCGACGTGAAGGAGGACGTGGACCGCAGCGTCGCCGTGGCGGCACCATCCCTCACCGGCAACACGTACCGGTTCACCATCCCGGCCAACACCAACCTCGGGTTCGGTGGGACCTTCTCGACGCTCGTCGTGTACGAAGACGACCACGTGTGGGACCAGTCGGCGTCGCTGCGCACCATCACGGACGCCGGCTTGCCGGATCCCACTGTGACGTGCGACCTCACGTCGCTCTCCCCGGCACCCGCGCTTGCGCAGCTCAAGAGCGCGACATCGACGCAGCTCGAGGAAAGCATCACCTGGACCGCAGACTTCGCGTGGCCATCGAACTGCGGGAAGATCACGGCGACCCTGGAGTCGGCCGACTCCGACGAGTCGATCACGGTCATGCCGGCCAAGGACGTCTCCGCCCAGATGGTGTTCTCGTTGGACAAGAACACCAAGCTCCCAGGACCTGACGCCGAGGACCTGTGGCACCTCCGCCTGTACCACGGCAGTACCCTCCTGGAGTTCCCCGAGCACGGCACGGTGAGCCGGGTGGCTTCGTAGCGCTTCCGTGCAGAGCCCCGCACCTGCGGCGCCTCAACGCACGCGGCCCCGAGGTGGCTTTCAGTCCTTCAACGGGAAGCGCCTTCACCTTCGGAAGGCGCAAGTCGGCAGGCAATGAAGTGCATTCGGGACGGCCTGCCATCGGCAGCGGACGCACCTACGAAGGCTCACGATCCAGCGAGGCCATCAGGGTCGGCCGAGCTGCGCGACACGCACGTTCCGAAGGGTTCTGGCACAGCGTGCGCACGTTCCGTAAATTGATCCAACCCAACCATGGCGGGCGCGCGCGCACAGTGGCAGAATCAGAAGGCTCGGAACTGGTTCGACAACCGTCAGCCCCGAGTCGCGGCGTACTGTTCGCCGATGCGTGAGGGATGGTCACAAGTGCGGGCACGGAGCGAACGCCATGAACGAGGTGCCTCACTCGTTGAGTTCGCGCTCGTCGTTCCCCTACTTGCCGTGCTGCTGTTTGGCATCCTCGAGTTTGGTATGGCCTTGAATGACTATCAGTCGATTCGTCAGGGCGTCCGGGAAGGCGCACGGCAGGCGGCAGTCCTCCAGTTCGGACCGACCACGGCCACCTGCGGGAGCGCGGGGTGGCCAGATGAGGTTCGAAAGACCATCTGCCTGACAGAGAACCGGACTGGCCTCGGATCGAGCGTGGCAGTGTCCGTCACCTTCTCAACTGTGGGGGGAGAGAACAGCGTGAAGGTCTGTTCACAGCGGAACGTCGAGCCGGTGACCAAACTGATCCCAGCCATCGACAACGTCAAGCTCAAGAGTTCCATCCAGATGCGTATGGAGAAGCCCATCCCTGCAGCCATCACCGGCACACCGTACGCCGAAGCGGGAGAGTGGTCATGGTGCTGAACCGAGTCCGAAGCTCAGATGAGCGAGGTGCGACGTTAGTGCTTGTCGCTCTGCTCCTCACGGCGTTCTTCGCGATGACAGCGCTCGTCGTGGATCTCGGGAACGCGCGTCAGGTGAGCCGACACTCGCAGGCGTCGGTCGATGCAGGAGCGCTCGCAGGTGCCCCCGAGTTACCGTCGAGTTCTGCGGCGACGAAGGCGGCAGCCGAGAGTGCCGTCGCGAGGTATGTGAACCAGAACCTGACGGGTAACTTCGCGGCGCCGTCCGCTAGTCCGTCGGCTTGCCCCAGCGGGGCCCCAAGCGGCTCCGCTTGCTACGCCCTGGGCGATGCCCGAGTTGCGGTGAAGACTCCCTACAACGATGCCAGCGCTATCCCACCCGAGCGATTGATCTACGTCCGCGCGTGCCAGCCAACGGAGACCTTCTTTGCCGGGGTGATAGGGGCCACGAGCCCGAACGTCTGTCGGGAGTCAGTCGCTCGCAACGTCGACACAGGTGCCGGTCTTGGCATGGGTGTGATCGCCATGCACCCGACGGCTTGCCCCGGCCTGGAGTTTGGTGGCAACTCAAGCACCGTCGTAGGCGGGGCAGTATTGGTCCGTTCCAGTTGCTCCTCCCAAGCGCTCCGATCCAATGGTGGGCCCAGCCTCTCCGCGGAATACATCGGAGTTGTCGGCGGTGCGAATGTTTGCGGAACTTGCACGTCGGTTCCGGCCGAGACCGGTATAGATCCGTTCGACGACCCGTTCCTCGCGAAATACCCGGCCGTACCGCCCGTTCCTACGCCGACTCGCAGCTCTTGCGGCTCGATCATGCAGCCCGGGTACTACCCGAACAGTTGTAAGGTCACCAGTGACACGGTCCTTCGCCCTGGCGTTTATTACTTTCTGCAGGGATTCGACTCGAGTGGCAACGGTGCTCTCGTGTGCGACAGCCAAGCTACGCCGGACACGAACTCTCCTCTCTGCACCGCCGGCGTCACATTCGTCTTGGCTGGTGGCGAGTCGAAGTTCAACGGCAACGGCAAGGTGTTTCTTCCACCGCCACCTTCCGGTATGTACGCAGGTCTGTCGATCTATCAGCCGGCCGGAAACGCGAGCACCCTCACGATCAACGGCACCGACAACTCGGTCTTCGGAACCGTTTACGCTCCGGGTGCACACCTGAAGTTCACGGGGACCGGTGACGTGCAGATGGATGGCACGATGCTCGGACGCACGATTGATCTGAGCGGCACCTTCGATCTCACAGTGAACGTTCCACCAACTGGGCCGCATCTGCCGTCAGACGCAGACATAGGTCTCGAGCACTGACGGCGAATCTGGCATTTGACCGCTTGCCGCTGTGCGCTTGTTCCGCCCGACGGGGAGATGGTCATTCTTTAGAATGCCCGTCGTCGGCCGATACACCACTCGCGGCTGAGTCTGCGGGAAACTCGTAGCAAGAACCCCCGAACGGGAGAGATATCAAGTGAACAAGAAGTTGGTGGGCGTGATCGCCGCTGTCGTGATGGCGATCGTCGGCACGGGTGTCCTGGTGCTCTACGTGCAGGGCGCCGAGGATCGGGCGCTCGAGGGTGAGGAGCTGGTGCGGGTCCTCACGGCCACGGCGCCGATCCCGGCCGGGACCTCTGCCGCCCAGCTCGAGGAGCTGGTCGAGGAGGAGGACGTGCCGGTGAAGGTCGCGCCCGAGGGTGTGGTCTCCGATCTGGTGTCGGTGAGCGGCCTCGTGACCGCAGTCGAGCTCGTCCCGGGCGAGGTGCTGCTCGCCAACCGCTTCGTCGAGGCCGGCAACGTGCAGGCCCGTTCCGGATCGGTCGAGGTCCCCGAGGGGCTCCTCGAGGTCACCATCGCCATGTCGCAGGAGCAGTTCATCGGCGGCGTGCCGGTTCCCGGCCGCACCGTGGCGCTCATCGCGCTCGGCGACCGCGACGACTTCATCTTCCAGCCCAACGATCCGCTGGCCCAGCCGGTGATCGATCCGACGACGGGTCAGCCGGCCGCCGACCAGTACAAGGTCTCCAAGATCATCATCCAGCAGGCGCTGGTCACCAACGTGCAGGGCAACCCGCTGCCGGTGCAGACCGCCGAGGCGGTGGCCGACCCGACCCAGCGTGTGGCGCCGGCCGAGGGCTCGCTGCTCGTCACGCTCGCGATGGAGGGTCCGGACGCCGAGCGGCTGATCTACGCCCGGGATGCCCAGTCGCTGAACGCCGACCTCCACATGGCGATGCACAGCGGCGAGGCCCTGGTCCCCTCCGAGGGCATCAGCGTGGAGAACGTCATCAACCCGGGAGCCCCTGTCGGATGATCCTCGTCCTGTCCGCCTCCGACGACCTCGAGCAGGCCGTGCGTGATGCGGTCGGTGACGCCGTCCCGGTGAAGACGGCGCCGCTCGACCGTGGCGTCGCCGCGGCGAACAGCGCCGTCGAGGTGGTGGTCGTCGACGGCACGATCGACGCCGAGCGGGCCTTCACCGTGGCCCAGCGCTTCGACGAGGAGCGCCCTGAGGTCACCGTGGTGCTCCACATGGAGCCCACCGGCGACGCGTTCTCCCGGGCCATGCAGGTGGGTGTCCGCGACATCCTCCCGCCGGGCGCGGACGGCGACCGGATCCGCGAGTCCGCCAAGCGGGCCCTCGAGCTGGCGGAGCGTCGGGCGCAGACGATGCGCACGACCGAGAACGCCCTCGACCAGCACCGGCTGATCATGGTGCTGTCGCCCAAGGGCGGCGCCGGCAAGACCACGATCGCCTCGAACCTGGCCGTCGGCCTCGCCGTGCGGGCGCCGAAGCAGGTCGTCCTGGTCGACGGCGACCTCCAGTTCGGCGACGTCGGCAATGCCCTCCGGCTGCTCGCCGAGACCAGCATCCGCGACGCGATCGCCGGCGGCCTGCACGACGCCACCGAGGTCAAGGTCCACCTCACCCCGCACCGCTCCGGCCTGTTCGCCCTGTGCGCCCCCGAGGTGCCCGGCGTGGCCGATGAGATCACCGCCCAGGCCTTCTCCAAGGCGGTGACGCTTCTGCACCAGGAGTTCAAGTACGTGGTGGTCGACACCGACCCCGGCCTCGGCGAGCGCACGCTGACGGTGATGGACAACGCCACCGACCTGGTGCTCGTCGCCGCCACCGACGTGGCCAGCGTCCGGGGCCTCCACAAGACCATCGACGCCCTCGACCGCATCGGCATGACCGGCGCGACCCGCCACTTCGTGCTCAACCGGTCGAACGCGAAGGTCGGCCTCGACGTGGCCGACATCGCCGCCACCATCGGCATGGAGCCTGACGTGCTGGTGCCCAGTCACGTCTCCCTGCCCGTCTCGATGAACCAGGGCGTCCCGGTGATCGAGAGCGGCGAGAACTCGCCGGCGGTCAGCCCGCTGTGGGAGCTCGTCGACCGCTTCGAGCCCGACCCCAACGTCACGGCGGAGCAGAGCGCCGCGGCAGCCCAGCGCCGCAACAGCGGCCTGTTCGGAAGGCGATAGCAACATGAAGCTCGGTGATCGACTGAAGAAGGTCGACGGTGAGGTGGAGGAGGTCGACGAGGACGCCCCGGCGCACCGGACCGACCCCTACGCACGCCTGAAGCAGCAGGTGTCCGCCGCCCTGATGGAGCGCCTCGCCGCCCGGCCGAGCAGCCGCGACGTCGCCGACGACGAGCTGCTCGATCTGGCCCGCGACACCCTCGCCGAGATCATGAACCAGGAGGCGGTGCCGCTCACCGCCGGGGAGAAGGCGCGCCTCGTCGACGAGATCAGCGCCGACGTCATCGGCTACGGGCCCATCACCCCCCTGCTCGAGGACCTCGACGTCACCGAGATCATGTGCAACAACACCACCGGCGTGTGGGTGGAGCGCCGCGGCCTGCTCGAGGAGACCGACATCACGTTCTCCGACGAGGCCTCCCTGCGCCGCGTCATCGACCGGATCGTGTCCGCCATCGGGCGCCGCGTCGACGAGTCGTCACCCATGGTCGACGCCCGCCTCCCCGATGGGTCCCGCGTGAACGCGGTCATCCCGCCGCTCGCCGTCGACGGGCCGTCGCTCACCATCCGCAAGTTCTCCAAGATGGTGCTGCGCTCCGAGGACTACATCCGCACCGGCGCCGCCACGGCGTCGCTCATGGAGTTCCTCTCCACCTGCGTCGAGGGCAAGCTCAACATCCTCGTCAGCGGCGGCACGGGCACCGGCAAGACGACGCTGCTCAACGTGCTGTCGAACTCCATCCCCCAGGGCGAGCGCATCGTCACCATCGAGGACGCGGTCGAGCTCAAGATCGCCCGCCGCCACGTGGTCCGCCTCGAGTCCCGCCCCGCCAACATCGAGGGACGCGGCGAGGTCAGCATCCGCGACCTGGTCCGCAACGCCCTCCGTATGCGGCCCGACCGCATCATCGTCGGTGAGTGCCGTGGCGGCGAAGCGCTCGACATGCTCCAGGCGATGAACACGGGCCACGAGGGCTCGCTCGGCACCTTGCACGCCAACACGCCCCGCGACGCGCTGTCCCGCATGGAGACCATGGTCCTCATGGCCGGCCTCGACCTGCCGATGCGAGCCATCCGCGAGCAGATCGCCTCGGCCATCGACCTCGTGGTGCACATCAGCCGCCTGCGTGACGGCTCCCGCCGGATCACGAGCGTGTCCGAGGTCGTCGGCATGGAGAACGACGTGATCACCATGAACACGCTGTTCGACTTCGACTACTCCGCCGGCATGGACGACAACGGCCGGTTCCTCGGCCACCCGATCCCCACCGGCATCCGTCCGTTCTTCTCGGACCGCCTGTTGGAGCAGGGTTTCAAGCTGCCCAAGGAGCTGTTCACCGAGTCTGACATCGTCAACGAGGCGCTGGCGGCCAACCGGGGACGGAAGTGAACCGAGCCGCACCCCGCCCGGTCCGCCGGGCACTCAGCCTCCTCGTCGCACTGGTCACGGCACTCGGGGCGCTGCTGGCGTCGGCCCAGCCCGGTGCCGCCCAGGAGGCCGGTCCTGCGATCGAGGTCGTGGGCGTCGACATCTCCGACTTCCCTGCGGTGCAGATGCGCGTCGCGCTCTCGCCCGAGGTGGCCAGCCCGGGCCTCGGACCCGACGACTTCGAGATCACCGAGAACGGCGACGCCGTCGACGCGGAGGTCACGCCGCTCGACGACCAGGAGGTCGGCGTCATCCTCGTCGTCGACACGTCCGGATCCATTCGCGCCGCCCTCGGCGCCGCCAAGGCGGCGGCCACCGGCCTGCTCGACGTCCTGCCGGAGGATGCCCCGGTCAGCGTGATCGGGTTCGGTTCGGAGGCGACGACCGCGTCGGAGTTCACGACCGACCGCGGCGCCACGGCCGACGCCATCGACGGCCTCGAGGCCGCCGGCGGCACCGCCCTCTACGACGCCGTGCTCATCGCGTCCGAGCAGGCCGCCGCATCGCCCGCCGACCGCAACGCCATCGTGCTGCTCAGCGACGGGGCCGACTCCGAGTCCGAAGCAGGTGTGGACGAGGCCAGCGAGGCGCTCGGCCAGGGCGTGGACGACTTCTACCTCGTGTCGCTCGAGACGGGGGAGACCGATGCCGAGGCGCTCGACGTCCTCGCCGAGGCCGCCGGCGGTCGGGTCGTGTCGGCCTCCGATCCCGCCGCCCTCGCCGACACCTACGTCGACCTCGGACAGCGCATCGTCAACCAGTACCAGGTCGACTTCACCTCGACGACGCCCGACGCCACCGGCACGTGGGCCGTCGCCGTCGAGGGCACCGACGTCACCGGTTCGGTGGAGGTCGCCCTGCCCGACCGCGAGGCGGGGTCCGACGGCGTCGATGCCGGCGAGGAGGAGCGGGCCCTACCGGGCGTGCTCACCTCCGAGGGCGACCCTGCCTTCTACCAGCAGGACTGGGTCCTCTGGGTCGGCGCGCTGGCCGTGGGCATCTCCCTCGCCGCCCTCGTCGCCTTGATGATCCCCAGTGGCGCCGGCTCCGAGATCGTCCGCCGGCGCGAGGCCCGTCGCTCCCTGCGCTCCGATGCTGCGCCGGCCGCCGGCAGCGACTCCAGCGGTGCCGAGCGGGCCATCGACAGCGTCCGCTCCGCCGCGACCCGGATGGCGTCAGCTGCCGTCGAGCGCACCGAGTCCACCGGCAAGATCGACGCCGCCCTCGACCGGGCCGGCCTCGTCATGCGAGCGGGGGAGTACGCCGCCCTCGTCGTCGCCATCGCCCTCGCGGCCGGGGTCCTCGGCTACCTGCTCTTCGGCGTGGTGATCGGCGCCGTCGGGCTGCTCGTCCCGCTGCTCGGGTCCAAGGCCTTCCTCGACTTCAAGGCCTCCCGGCGCAACAAGGCCTTCGGCGACCAGCTGAGCGACGCGCTCATGATCATGTCGGGCGCCCTGCGCTCCGGCTTCGGCGTGGGCCAGGCCATCGACACCGTCGGCGAGGAGATGGACGACCCGCTCGGTCAGGAGTTCCGCCGGGCCATCCTGGAGACCCGCCTCGGCCGCGACGTCGAGGACGCCCTCGACGGCATCGCCGCCCGGGTCAAGAACGAGGACTTCGCCTGGGTCGTGGACACCATGCGCATCAACCGCACGGTCGGTGGTGACCTCGCACAGATCCTCGACCAGGTCGGTGAGACCACCCGGGCCCGGAACCGCCTCAAGCGCCAGGTGTCCGCGCTCACCGCCGAGGGCCGGATCTCGGCCATGGTCCTGGGGTTCCTGCCCATCGGCATGGGCCTGATCCTGTACAGCTCGAACCCCGACTACATGGAGCCGCTGTTCTCCCGGACCGTCGGGCTGATCATGCTCGGGGTCGCGGTCACGCTGCTGGTGGCCGGCGCCCTGTGGCTGAAGAAGCTCATCGACGTGGAGTACTGAGATGGACCTGCTCGTCGTCATCCTCGGCGCCGCCTTGGTGGTCGGCGCCGTCTTCGTCCTCGTGTGGGCGCTCACCTCCGAGCGCGAGCTCGGTGCGGCCCAGAGCAACCTCGGGCGCGGCGGCATGCCCACGAACAGCCGCCAGATCGCCCTCAGCGCGTCGGGCAAGACCCGCATCCTCGACCCGTTCTTCTCCTCGATCGGCAACCGGGCGAAGGGCTTCACGTCCGCCGGCATGGGGGACCGCGTCCAGCGCAAGCTCGACCTCGCCGGCCTCTACGAGAAGGGCTGGACGGTCGAGCGGGTGCTCGTCATCCGCTTCCTGTCGCTCGCCATCGGCGTCGCCGTCACCGTGCTGCTGCTGTCGGGCGGCACCGGGCGCCAGTCGCTCGGCCTGGCCGCCCTCGTCGGCGCGCTGGCCTACCTCGGCCCCACGGCCTGGCTCGACCGCAAGGCAGGGGAGCGCCAGGGCCTGATCGAGAAACAGCTGCCCGACGTCATCGACCAGCTGACCGTGTCGGTCGAGGCCGGGCTCGGCTTCGACGCCGCCATGGCCCGCTCGGCCGAGGGCCGCACCGGCCCGCTGGCCGACGAGCTGGCCCGCGTGCTGCAGGACCTGCAGGTCGGCGTCGACCGCCAGGTCGCCCTCGATCGGATGGTCGAGCGCACCGACGTGCCGGACCTGAAGGCCTTCGTCACCGCCATCCGCCAGTCGACCCGCCACGGCCTGCCGATCGCCCGGGTGCTCAAGATCCAGTCCCAGGAGCTGCGCGAGAAGCGCCGGGCCCGGGTCGAGGAGACGGCCGCCCAGCTGCCGGTGAAGATCGTGTTCCCGCTGGTGTTCTGCATCCTGCCGTCGCTGTTCGTGATCATCCTCGGACCGGCCGGCATCAACATCATGGATTCCTTCTAGGCAGGTCTACCCTCCGGTCGTGCAGATCGTCCGCGACACGTCCGGCTGCCCCGAGCTGGGGCAGGGCACGGCCGTCACGATCGGCGCCTACGACGGCTTGCACCTCGGCCACCGCGCCGTCATCGCCGAGGTCCGGCGCGAGGCCGAGGCCCGGGGCCTGGCCTCCGCGGTCGTCACCTTCGACCGCCACCCCGCGGCCGTCGTGCGCCCGGAGTCGGCGCCGAAGCTGCTGTGCGACCTCGACCAGAAGCTGGAGCTGCTCGAGGCCACGGGCGTCGACCTGGCCGTGGTCATCCGCTTCGACGAGGCCCGCGCCGATGAGACCGCCGAGGAGTTCGTGCACGAGGTCCTCGTCGACTGCCTGCGGGCCCGCACGGTCATCGTCGGCGCCGACTTCCACTTCGGCAAGGGCCGGGGCGGCAACGTCGCTCTGCTCAACCAGCTCGGCGCCGACCTCGGCTTCGACGTGCACGGCATGGCCCTGGTGGCCGCCGACGGCACGCCCGGCGGCGACGAGCAGCGGGTGTCGTCCACGGCCATCCGCCGGGCGCTGGTGGCCGGCGAGGTCGAG